>NZ_JBHYJW010000038.1:8822-95292 GCF_042741125.1 Amycolatopsis sp. NPDC058986
ACAACACCCCCCCTACCCCCGCCCAGGGGGTGCCCCTAAGGGAACAACCCCCCCTACAACCCCCCCAACGGCCCCACCCCCCCCACCGCCCATCTCCTCAAATTGCCCTTTGTGGACTGTGGCGCTGTGAAGGGAGCTTTGCGCGCGCTGAGTGCTGTGAAGGCCCCCCTTTGGAGCGTTCGGCATGCGTGGGAGGCGTGACTCACGAGGTATGTGTTGCTCGTGGGGCTCATCAGGACGGCTGGCCCTCGATGTGCCCCTAACGACCCGCTGAAGTGTCCTCGCGCGAGGTTGTCCACAACCACACCGGCTATCCACAGATTCGCCGAGCATCCCCTCCCCGCACCCCCGGCGCGATAGGCTGGTTGCAGGGGTGCCCCCGGGAGGGTGGGGGTATACCCAGAGGATCCGTGCCCCCTTCAGTCCACTGTGGACCACGGCGGTACCGGGCGATGTCAGCCGGGAATGTGGACGCGTCCGGCGGTGAGGACGAGGGCGACGTCGCGGAGCGCGCTCAGCTCGGTCAGCGGGTCGCCGCGCACGACGAGGACGTCGGCTCGTAGCCCGGCCGCGAGCCGCCCGGTGTCCCGCAGATCGAGCGCCTCGGCGGCGTTCACCGTGGCCATGTCGACGATTTCGGCGTTCCCGAAGCCGAGTTCGGCGAAGAATTCCAGCATGCCGACGTAATCGTCGAACCGTGCGCCGGGCACCCCGGCGTCGGTGCCCGCGATGAACAGCACCCCGGCTTCCCGCATGCGCAGGATGGAATCGACCAGCGCGTCCGCGTTCCGCCCGAGCTGGGTGAGGAACAACCGCCAGTCACCGGAAACGCACCGGCACACCCCGATCCGCCGCGCGGCGATCTCGCGGGCGAGGTCGTGGTCGTAGCGCAGTCCCGACGCGACGCGCCACGAGCAGTGTTCCAGCGTCCGCACCCCGGCCTCGACGCAGTGCGCGATCGTGTCCGTGCCGTGAGCGTGCGCGGCGACGCCGAGGCCGTGCCCCGCCGCCTGCGCGACGATGAGCCGCAGCTGGGCGGCGGTGAACTGCGGTTCCCACATCTTCGGCCCACCAGGCGTCAGCGCGCCGCCGGAAGCCATCACCTTGACGAGGTCCGCGCCCTCGGCGGCGACACGCTTGATCCGTTCGCGGATCTCGGCGTCCGTGCCGACCTCACCGCCGAGGAACCCGCAATGCCCGCCAGGGCAGGTCAGCGGCGACGTCGCGGCGAGGATCCGGGGCCCGGCAAGCGTTCCGGCCGCGATCGCGTCCCGTAGCACGACCGACAGGGCATCCCGGTCACCGAGGTCGCGGGCGGTGGTGACCCCGGCGGACACCAGCTGCTGGGCCCGGCCCGCCATCCCCAGCAGCAGCCTCGCCGGGTCCGCGTGGGCGACCGCGGTGAGCGGATCGGCGCTCGAGTCGAAGGCGAGATGGACGTGCGAGTCGATCAGGCCGGGCAGGATGGTCGCGTCCGGGAAAACCCGCTGCGGTGTGCCCGGCCCGGCCACCCGCTCGACATCCTGGCGCGGCCCCACAACGCGGATCATCCCGTCCTCCACCAGGACGGCGCCGTCGTCGACGAACTCGCCCGCCGGGCCGACCAGTACCCGCGATCCACTCAGCAGCAACGCTTCGCTCACGCGCGGCTTCCCGCCAGAGCGTTCGACACCGCGACGAGACCGAGCACGTCCGCATTCATGTCGCTCCCCTCCGGGACCGCCACCGAAACCGCGTTCAGCGCGTTACGGGGATCCTCCTCACCCGGCTTCAGCGTGAGGGCGAACCTGATGTATCCGGCGAGTTCCTCGGGGGTGCAGCGGCTGACGTCCTCCCCCTTCGCGGCGATCGCGATGTACGGGCTGAGCCGCACGAGCCCGTCCCGGCATTCGATGAGCCTGCGGTAGAACCCGCGGTGCGTACGGCCGAACCGGAACCGGCCGTTCTCGGGACGCTCCAGCATCAGCTCCGGGAAGGCCCGGTTCAGCGCCGACCAGAGCGGGTCCAGTTCGTGGTAGAGCCTGCGGTGCAGCAGCCACGAGCGGATCGCCCCGATCAGCTGAACCACCGCCGGCAGGCACATCCCGAGCGTGACGAGCACGAACGACGCGTTGGAGATCGGCCAGTTGATCGCGTTGAGCCCCTTGAGCGGCGGGCCGCCGTTGTAGCGGATGATCACCCAGATCGCGCGGTTGATCGAGGTGAACATGAGCCCGGCGAGACCGAGAGTGATGATCCACAACGCGATCGTGAGATAGCGCGACGCCGGGACCGAGTACCGCAGCGCCCACAGCCCGCTGACGAGGTACGCGTAGACGAAGTAGACGTTCCCGACGATGTAGAACCACGCGATCGGCGCCTCGGTGATGTGCGGGGTGGACAACGTGTGCCCGCGCAGCGCGGCGGGCGTCACGATCATCAGCACGAGCATCGTGAGCAGGGTCGCGGCGAGCAGGAGCCCGTCGATCCGGAACCGGCGGCGGCTGGCGGGCCCGTCGCCGCGCGTCGCGTAGACGAAAAAGGACACCAGCGCGAACAGCCCGCCCATGACCAGCGCGTTGTAGGCGACCTTGGACACACCCGGCGTCGTCGCGTCGTCGAGGGCCTTCGTCACGACCGTGAGACTCAGCGCGTGGCCGAGCGCGAGCAGCCACAGACACGCCACCAGCAGGCGGAGCAGCCGGTCACGGGCGGAGCGGACGAGGTCGACGGTCTTCCACAGTGCACCGATCGTGAGCGCGACCAGCAGCGTGATCTGCAGGCTCACAGCCAGCCCCTGCGGCCGTTGAGCGCGGTCTGCAGTGCCCGGCCACCGGGCACCTGCGGGGCAACGTAGTTGATGACCGACGCCCATTCCAGGATGATCGTCGCCACCGTTTCCGCTTCCCGTTCCTGATCGGCGTCGTAGTGCGTCCGGCGCAGCAGCGCGCGCCGGACGACGTCCGGAGCGATGTCGGGGTACAGCCGTTGCAGCAGCGCGTCGTCGGTTTCGTCACTGCTGTGCCCGGCGACGATGTGCCCCACCTCGTGCAGGATGATGTGATCCTGGTGGGTCTTCGTGGTTTCCCGCTGATAGAGGATGTAGTCGGTGGTGTCGCTGGCGAACCAGACCCCGAACTCGCCCGGCACCGGCAGCGGGTAGTCGACGAGCTTGATCGGCCTGCCCCGGTGTTCGGCCAGCCGGTCACAGAGCCCGCGTACGTCCAGTGGCGCTTGGATGTCCAGTTCTCTGAGCAGGCGGCGGCACTGTCGCCGCAACACCCGTTCCTTCATGGTGGCCGCCCCAAACTACGTCGCCGACGCGCGCACCGGAGGAGAGGAAACCGGGCGCTCTCAGGTATCCCGCCCATCATGGCCTCTTTCGAGGCGGTACACCATATCCACCATGTCGACGATTTTCCGGCGGTTCTCCGGGGAGAGTTCGCCCGCCCGGCTGGCCATCAGCCGGATATCGCCGGAACCGGTGGCCGCTTTCAACGCGGCCAGCTGGTCGCGAAGCCGCCCTTCCACCGCGTCGTCGAAGAAATACCCGGCGGGAACGCCGAAGAAGTCCGCGATCGCCTTCAGATGCTTGAAAGTTGGATTGTCTTTCTGCCCGTTCCGCAGCATCCACAGGTAATTCTCGCTGAGGCTGCCCCCGGCCGCGACCACCGCTCTGGCGACCTCGCCATTGGTGTAGGGCCGCATCAGACGCCCGTCCTGAACGGTGTCGAACAGGTAGTTCAACCGATCGGCCAGCGTCGATCCCGGCCCGGAAGCCCGCGACTTCTCCGCGTCCCCGTCGCCCATGGCCACCCAGCCCTCCTAGCGAGTCAGCGTCGATCGGGTGCTGACCCAGAATCGTAGTAGACAGTTCCTCCACCGACAGTGGCCCCGGACCAGGGCGGCGCTTTCCCGTCGGTGGACAGTTCCCTTCACTCCGTCGCCCCGTAACCCGGCCTTAAACCCACACGGGTTGACTAACGGTCTCATGTCAGTGTACTAACTAACTCGGGGCTTCACCAACGTGAGACCTGGTGCGGAGGTGGCATCCCCGCCGCCCGCCGTGATGGCGCTCCGCCTGCCAGGAAGCAAGGAGGACGGGTCCGGCCGTCTAGGGGTCGGCCGGACCCGTCACAAATCCTCTTTCCCCGAACTGAATCAGGGTTGCCCAGCGGATTCGGCAGCATTATCTGTCGCTTGAACAAAACAATGAGATCCCGGTCACCGACAAACGTAGTGGGTCAAACGGAGCAGGCCCGCAGCAGCCGGACCGCTTCCGACACGGCGAGTTCGGCGCCTCCCGCGGCCACGGGTGAGATGTTGACCTCGTAGACGTCGGTTTCGTAAGCCGCGGCACCGGGCAGATAGCCGAGATACCCGCCCGTGTAGCCCACCAGCGTGATCGGTCCGTCCACTTCGGACTCCAAGGCGGATTCGACGGCCAGGTACGGCTCCCCGCCGAAGCCGATCATCCCCAGCTCGCCGAGCTGGACCGCGCTCACCACCAACCGCGGGTCCCCGATCCTCGCGGACGCGGCCAGCTCGGCTCCCTGCAACGCCGTCTCGGCTTCACGGACCGCCACCGGGTCTCCCGCCCGGTGTGCCGCGTCGAGCCGTTCCCGGATGGAGCCGGTCTCCGGTGCGGGTTCGCCCGCGCGGCCCGGCAACGCGAACGACCAGGTCCGCGCGCCGGCGAGCGGACGACGGCCGAGGTCGACCGGCGTCCCCGGCGTCCTGACCAGCGCGAGGATCTGCTCGGCGGCCAGCGCGCCGAGCCGGTCCAGTTCGCCGGGGCGCTGCTCCCTGCGGTGCGGCCGGGTGCTGATGTCCCCCGCGGCACCGGTGGCCACCACCGCCCAGCCGCCGAGCCGCTCGGCCACCGCGCGCCGCACCGCCCCGGCGAGGTCCGCGCTGACCAGGAGGTTGTCCGCGCCCAGCACGGTCGGATGAATCGGCAACACGACGAGGACACCGAGCACCAGTTCCCGGTTGCGCGCGGCCAGCACGGTCACCGGTACGTCCGCGCGCGGGGACGGCCCGCTGCGCTGCCCGCCGACGTCGCCGATGAGTCCCTTGTGGATGGTGAGCTGACCGGGCACCTCGGCGATCATGGCGCGTGCGGCCGCGCGCTCACCGGTCCGGAGCAGTGGACTGGTCCACTCGGGTGGAGTCCGGCCGCCACCGGGGTGACAACCGACCTCGGGCCCGGAATGCGTGTGTGTCGCCGAGAACCACACCAGCTCGGGACAGGTCCGCAGCGATCCGGCCAACCTGCTCAGCAACGGGCCGGCCAGATCGGTGTTCACCGCGGGCAGATCGGCGACGACCCAGGCGAACCGGCGCGGGCCCGCGCTGATCGTCACCGCGTGCACCTCCAGCGGGTCGAGGATGCCGGTGCTCGTCCCTGCCCGCGCGGCGTAGCCGCCGAGCGGGGTGCCGACGGGCACGTCGAGGACGACGCGGCCGTGCCCGATCCGCACACTCACGACAGGGCCTTCGCGAGCCGGGTGGTGATGGCCATCGGGTTCGTGATGGCCGTGCCGACGACGACGGCGTACGCCCCGGCGTCGACGGCCGCCCGCACGTCCTCGGCACTGCGGTAGCGGCCTTCGGCCACGATCGGGCAGTCGAGCCGGGCCACCAGCGCCGCCACGAGATCGACGTCCGGCCCCTCCGGCACCGGGCCGCCGGTGTATCCGGCCAGCGTCGTGGCGACGACGTCGGCGCCCGCTTCCCTGGCCATGACGGCCGCGGCGACGGTGTCGACGTCGGCCATCACCGGCACCCGCAGCTCGTCGTGGATCCGCCGGATCTGCTCGCCCAGCGTGCCGCCGCCGGGGCGCGGGCGGGCGGTCCCGTCGACGGCCACCATCGCCGCCCCCGCCCGCACGACCTCGGCGGCGGATGCGAACGAGGGCGTGATGAACACCCCGTCCGGCGAGGCGACCTTGTTGATGCCGAGCACCGGTATGTCCACTTCGGACCGGATGGCGGCGACGTCGGCGGGCCCGTTCGCGCGAATGGCGCGTGCGCCGCCGGCGGCAGCGGCGGCGGCCATCCGCGCCATCGAGGCGGGGCCGTGCAGCGGATTGCCCGGCTGGGCCTGGCACGACACCAGCAGCGCACCGGCCGGAAAGGGCAGCGTGTCCAAGGTGTTCTCCACAGCGTTCTTCACGAGGGCCTCCTCGGCGGCCGGAAAGGCGGCCGTACCACGGTGTACGTGCATGAGACGGGCATACGGCCCCGGTTCGGCCGTGGCGAGGCGGACGGCACCGTCGAGCGGGTCGCCGGCGGGTGGGACGAGCCGCGCCGCCGGGGCGAGATCGGCCAGCCGCTCGCGGAGCGGGGCGAGCAACAGCTTGCCCGCCTCGAACACGCGGCCGGTGCAGGCCACCGGGACGGCGTCGCCGTGGTCGAGTACCCGTACCGCCGCGGCGGCGGTGTGCGCGAGGTCCCCGGCGGCACCGGTCACGATCGCCCCGGCGACCGCGTCCCGGCGGGCGGCCGCGGCGAAGACGTCGGGCGCGAAGGCCGCGACGGTGGCGACCGGGGCCGGGGCCTGGTGGATCCGTTGCGCCAGCCCGGGTCCGAGGCCGTAGCGGCGTTCGGCCGCGGTGGTGAGCGTGGTCGCCTCGCCCCGGCCGTCCGCGGCGGCGAGTACCGCGGCGAGCCCGGCCCGCCCGATCGCGAACCCGCTCCCGGAGTCACCGAGCAGGTACCCGCTGCCGTCGACCTTCCGGTATTCCCCGTCCTTGCCGACGGCGAGACACACCACCCCGGTCCCGGCCGCCAGCACGACGCCGTGCCCGTGCCGCAGCGCCCCGGCGTGCGCGGTCACCATGTCCTCGCACAGCCGCACCTCGGCGGCGCCCAGCACCGCGGCGATCGCGACGCCGAGCCGGTCGAGATCCGCGGGCTCGGCCGGGCAGCCGGTCAGGCCGAGACAGACGACGCCGACCGGGCCGGAGAGCCCCGCGTCAAGCGCCGCGACCCGCACCGCCGCGGTGATCGTGGCGACCGGATCGCCCTGCCGGTAGTCGAAACCGGGACCGCGGCCGATCCGGGGCACGGGACCGGCCAGCAGCCGCATCCCGGTCTGCCCGCTGTCGACCGCGACCCATGTCCGGGTACTCATCGGATACCTGCCGACATCGTGACGCCCTCGACGAACCGGCGTTGCAGTGTCACGAACAACAGCACCGTCGGCAGCGCCGCCAGCAGCGCGGCGACGAGCATCATCGGCACCGCGGCGCTGCCCAGGTTGTTCGCCTGCATGGCCGCCAGCCCCACCGGCAGCGTCCGGTGCTCGTCGTCGGAGGCGACCAGCAGCGGCCACAGATGTGAATCCCAGTTGAGCATGAAGATGAACAACGCCAGCGCCGCCATCGGGCCCTTCACCACCGGCGCCACGATCGACACCAGCGTGCGCAGATCCCCCGCGCCGTCCAGCCGCGCCGCCTCCAGCAGTTCGTCCGGGACGTTGCCGATCGCCTGGCGCATCAGGAAAATCCCGAACGCGCTGGTCCCGGCGGGGACGATGAGCCCGGCGAAGCTGTCCACCCAGCCGAGCGAGTAGACCAGGCTGTACAACGGGACGTAGATGATCTCGACCGGGATCATCAGCGTCGCCAGCACGATCATGAACGCGGCGTCGCGGCCCCGGTACCGGAACTTCGCGAAACTGAACCCCGCCGCGGTGCACGTCAGCACGTTCAGCAGGGTGACGCTGATCCCGACGACCGTGCTGTTGAGAAAGTACCGCGCGAACGGCGTCTCGGTGAACGGCAGGGTGACGTTCTCCCAGGCGAACTTCGTCGGCAGCCAGCGCAGCGGAACCGACAGCACCTCCGCCGATGGTTTGAGCGCGGTCAGCACCGCGTAGACCAGCACGGAGACGAACACCAGCCCGCCGAGCCCGGCCACGATCAGCGTCGTCGCGCGCCCCGCACGCGCGGCCGGAGTCCGCCGCCCGGTCATCGGTCCCTCCTCGCGAACACCTTGAGCTGTACCAGGGTCAGCCCGAACAGCAGCAGGAACATGAGCACCGCGACCGCGGACGCGCGGCCCATCCTGGCGTTCTCGAACGCGGTCTTGTACACGAACAGGTTCACCACCTGGGTGCCGAATCCGCCGTTGGTGAGCACCAGTTGCGGGCTGAACGCCTGGAACCCGCGGATCACCGCCATCACCGAGCACACCGCGGTCACCGGGAGCAGCATCGGCCAGGTGATGTAGCGGAAGCGCGCGAAGGCACCCGCACCGTCCAAACGGGACGCTTCGTAGAGTTCGCCGGGAATGGACTGGAGCCCGGCGAGGAAGAGGATCAGGAAGAACCCGGTTTCCTTCCACACCCCCATGAGCACCAGTCCCCACATCGCGCTGCCGGAACTGGTGAGCCAGTTGAGGTGCAGGCCGAGCGCCTGGTTGAGCAGGCCGTCCGGGTTGAGCACGACCCGCCAGATCACCGACACCGCGACCCAGCTGATCGCCACCGGCAGGAAGTACAGCAGGCGCAACAGGCCGCTGCCGCGTGCCCGCGTGTTGAGGGCGTGGGCCAGCACGAGCGCGAGGACGATCGCGGGGACATAGGTGCCCACCGCGTACACCACGGTCTGCCACAGCGCGGCACCGAACTGCGGATCCGTTGCCAGATAAGCGAAGTTGTCGAATCCGACGAACTCCGGCGGCGCGGTCAGGCTGTAGTCGAACAGGGACAGGTAGAACACCCGCAGCATCGGGTAGATCGCGAAGGCGAGGAACAACGCCATCGCGGGCACCGCCAGCAGGATGCCGACGACGTTGCGCCGCCGCACCGGCTTGTTCCGCCGGGGTGCCGGGGTTTCCGGTGCCTTGGGCCGGATCGAGAGCACCGCCATCCGCTCAGCTCCCCAGGCTGCGGTTGATCCGCTCGGCGGCCTTCCGCGTGGCCTCCGGGATCGCGACGCGGTCGAAGACGGTGTCGTTGACCATCCCCATCACGGCATCCTTGATCTCGGCGTAGTGCGGGGCGACCTCGTCGAACTTCCCCTTCTGATAGGCCGCCGACCAGACCTCGAGGCCGGGGACCTGTTTGCCGGCGGCGCTGGTGTCCCAGTCCTTCACCGGCTGGATGAACTTCACGTCCGACAGCCAGCGCTGTGACTGGCTCGCGAGGTAGGCGATGAACTGCCAGGCCTGGTCCTGGTGCTTGCTCGCCCTGCTGACCGCCCAGTAGTAGCCGTACCAGCGGTTCACCGGGTTCGCCGGGTTCACCTGCGGCAGCGGGACGAGCTTGAGCTGCTGGTAGGTGTCGGGGTTGCTCTGCCGGATCTGCTCCATCGCCCACGGGTAGACGATCGCCATCGACTGGCGCCCGGTGGCGAGATCGCTGAACGGCGAGGTCGCCTCGCGCGAGGTCTTGTTCGGGTCGGCCGTACGTCCTTCGCCGGTGGCGAGATCGGTCCAGAGCTTCAACGCCGCCTGCGCTTCGGGCGTCGTCACGGTCGCCTTCTCGTGTTTCTGGTCGGTGATCGTGCCGCCGGTCTCGTTCAGCAGCGTCTGCAGTTGCTGGGTGTACCAGCCGGAATGCAGGTACAGAAAGCTGAACGCCTGGGTGTGCTGCGCGGCGGCGAGCTTCTTCGACGCCTCGGTCACGTCCTGCCACGTCTTCGGCGGCGCGTTCGGATCGAGACCGGCGTCGGCGAAATGCTTGGTGTTGATGGCGAACGCGGTGGCGTTGAACTCGCTCGGCAGGCCGAAGAGCTCCTTGTCGGCCGACGCGCCGTCCAGCGTCCCCGGTACGTAGCGCGCTTTGAGCGCGTCCGCGGACTGCACGCCGAACGCGCCGAGGTCGATCGGGGCCAGCAAGCGCTTGGGGAGATACTCGCCGCGCAACGCGCTGTCGTCCATGTTGAGCACGTCCGGGCCGGTGCCGTTGCTCATCGCGGTCAGCATCTTCGTGTCGAACTCGTCGTTCGGGATCTGCTGGTACTTGATCTTGACATTGGGGTGTTGCTGTTCGTATTCCGCGATGAGCGCCTGGTTGAGCTTGATCATCGGCGGATGCGTGTGCGTCCAGAACGTCAGCGTCACCGCGCCACCGGAGTCACCGCCGCACGCGGTGAGCACGCCGGTGGCGAGGATCGCGGCGAGGATCCCGGCACCCGCCGTCCGGATCTGCCGCAGGCGAGGGATTCCGCGCATGGCCATGATGCCTCCAGGTGGGTACGGGATTCGGGTCAGCTCAGCGCACTGCGTTCGGCCGTCCGGCCGGGCCTGCGGAGATCGGCGGTGATGGCGTACCGGTCACCGCGGTAGGTCGCTTCGCAGCTCTCCATCACCCTGCCCCGCGCGTCGAGGCTGATCCCGCGGATGCGCAGGCACGGCTGGGTGACCGGGATCTGGAGCTGTTCGGCGGTCCGCTGGTCCGGCAGCACCGGGTCCAGCTGACAGGTACCGGTGACGATGTCGGTGCCGTAGCGGGTCGCGAGCAGCTCGTACCAGGAGCTGTTGAGGTCGTCGATCGCGAGGCCCGGGACGTAGCGGTCCGGGACGAAGGTGCGCTCCAGCGCCATCGGCGCGTCATCGGCCAGCCGGAGCCGGACGAACTCGACCACGAGGTCGCCCGCGGGGATCCGCAGCAGCCGACACCGCGCGCGGTCGCCCCGGCGGCGGCGCAGTTCGAGCGTGCGGCTCGCCGGCCGCATGCCCCGGCGCCGCATCTCCTCGGAGAACGACGTCATCGCGAGCCTGCGGCTGACCTTCGGCCGCGACGTGAACGTGCCGCTGCCCTGCCTGCGCACCAGCAGGTCCTGCAGCACGAGGTCGTCCATCGCGCGGCGCAACGTCATGCGCGCGACCTGCCAGCGGACCGCGAGTTCGCGCTCCGGGGGCAACGGGGCCCCTTCGGGCAGGAGGTCGACGAGGTCGAGCAGCCGTGCCCGCACTTCGCCGATCTTTCCGGGGGCCGTCATCTTGCCCTCCTCACCGCCGAATCCGAGGCCGGGCGACCGGATCCAGCACACGCCATGCACACGGCGCGGCCAAGGCCGCCCGCGAGGTCCGATGGACCAATCCGTCCGCCGATGATGCCTCAGCGGACACGGTCACCAGTAGGTTTCGGCCGCGAATTGGTCTGACAGTGGTCTACTTCCCGGCGTCCAGGCGGCCGAACGTGTGACGCGGAGTGCGCGACAGTGGGACCGGGGTCCGGGAAGGTGGGACACGCCGTGTGGCGGGGGAGGTCCGAGCGTGTCCCACCGCGGGCCGGCGGCACGGAACCCCGCGCGTGGCCAAACCGTCACATGAGACAGGTACTTCCGGCCGGGGGAACGGTGTTGTCGATGCGTTTGCTGGATTTTCTCGTCGGCCTGGTGGCCTACCTCCTTCAGTTCTGCCTCACCGCCGGGCCCGGCGCCCTGCTCGGCTGGGGTCTGGCCGAGCTGTTCCTCGAGGCGAGCACGATCCTCGGCGGGATCATCGGCGGGCTGTGCCTGATCGCGTTGTGGACGGTCTTCCGGATCGCGCGCTCCAGGGCCGAACACGCGTGGGACAGGGAGGAAGCCCGGGGGCCGAAACTGGTCGCTCGCGGCACGCTGTTCTTCGCGATGGGCACGGCGGGGTGTGCTGCGGCGCTGATCACTGTGGCGCACCAAGGGGTGTGGTGGCTCGGGGCGCTATGCGGCGTCGCGCCGATCTTCGCCGCCGCACTGGACAAGGACTCCCCGAACGCCGTCACCATGATCTTCCGGCCATGACCCCGCGGGACGATTCCCGGCGCGTCCTTTATGGACGGTCGTGGCGGGTGTGCAGGCGGGCGGCCTGGGTCGTCAGGTATTGCTGTTCCGGCAGGTTCGTGGTGCGGGCCGCGGCGGCGCGGTAGTGCCTTTCGGCGGAGGCGGGATCCCCGGCGAGTTCGAGGAGGTGTGCGCGCACGGCGTCGAGGCGGTAGTGCCCGGCGAGGCGGCAGGCGACGGCGTCAAGCAGGTCCAGACCAGCCCGCGGGCCGTGCACCATGGCCGCCGCGACGGCGCGGTTGAGCGAGACCATCGGATTCCCCGTCAGCCGTTCGAGCATCCCGTACAGCGTGAGGATCCGCGCCCAGTCGGTGTCCTCGACGCGCAGCGCGATGTCGTGCACGGCGGCGATCCCGGCCTGCAGGCGGTACTCCCCCAGCAGGCCCCGCGCGAGGGCCGCGGTGCTCAGCGCGACGCCCTCCCGGATCTGCTCGCGGTCCCACAACCCGCGATCCTGGTCCGCCAGCGGGATCAGCTCGCCACCGGCACCCGCGCGGGCCGCGCGGCGGGCATCGGTGAGCAGCATGAGCGCGAGCAGGCCCGCGACCTCGCCGTCCTCGGGCAGTATCCGGTAGGCCAGGCGGGTCAGGCGGATGGCCTCCACGGCGAGTTCGGTGCGCTGCAGGTCGCTGCCGACGCTGCTGGCGTAACCCTCGTTGAAGATCAGGTACAGCACGTGCAGGACCGACCGGAGCCGCCGCTCGCGCTCGGCGTCGGCGGGCATCCGGAACGGCTCGCCGGAGGACTTGATCTTCTGCTTGGCCCGGCTGATGCGCTGGGCCATCGTCGCCTCCGGCACCAGGAAGGCGTTCGCGATCTCGGCGGTGGTCAGGCCGCCGACGGCCCGCAGCGTCAGCGCCACCGCCGACGCCGGGGTCAGCGCGGGATGGCAGCACAGGAACAGCAGGATGAGCGTGTCGTCGCGATCGGGGACGTCCGCCGCCGGGAGTTCCCGCAGCGCGGCGACGTCCTCCCGGCGCCGCCTCGCCTGTTCACTGCGGTACTGGTCGGTCAGTTTGCGGACCGCGGCCTGGATCAGCCAGCCGCGCGGGTTGTCCGGCACTCCGCCGGCAGGCCAGTGCAGCGCGGCGGCGAGCAGCGCCTCCTGGACGGCGTCCTCGGCTGCGGGGAAATCGCCGTACCGCCGCACGAGGACGCCGAGGACCTGCGGCGCCAGTTCGCGCAGCAGGTCCTCGACGCGGGGTTCGGTGCTCACGGCTGGATCTGCGGGGCGTCCATGATCTGGCGGAGTTCGACGGGCTGCTGGATCGGCGCCCCCGCGGGCCCCGGCGCCGCCGAGATCTTCGCGGCGATCTCGATCGCGCGGGCCTCTGATTCGACGTCCACCACGCGATACCCGGCGAGCAGTTCCTTGGCCTCGGGGAACGGGCCGTCGGTCACGACCGGCGCGGTCACGCCGTCGAACGTCACCTTCTTGGCCAGCTCCGGCCCGGCCAGGCCCTGCGCCTCGACGAACTCGCCGTTGGCGACCAGTTCCCGGTTCAGTACGTGCTGGAACTCGATGTGGGCCTTGATGTCCTCGGGCGTCCACTCGGTCATCGGGACGTCGCAGTCCGCGCCGCCTTCGTAGTTCTGCAGCAGCATGTACTTCGGCATGTCCGGCTCCTCACCGTTTCGTGCGCCCATCTTGACGCTTTCATGGAGAGGACGGGGCACGCGACGCGCGCTCTACATACGCGGAGAAATCAGTAGCCGAATTTTTCGGCGCCCTTGCCGAGCAGGGCGAATGCCCTGGTCAGCGCCACGACGGCCTCCTGATGGACGTCGTCGGCGCTGCGCCCGCCCGCGAGCTTCGCCCAGTTGCGGTGGGCGAGCTCGTGGGTCACGGCGACGACCTGGACGGCGACCAGCCGGCAGATGAAGGGGTTCTCCTCGCCGGTCGCCTCCCGGAAGGCTCCGGCCAGTTCGTCGGTGTCGTACGTGCGGAGCTGCGCCAGCCGCGCAGCCAGGCTGGGCGTGCCGAACACGAGCCGGTTGAAAGCGAGGACTTCGGGGTTGTCGCACAGCCCCGTGACCGGGTCGCGTTCGTCGAGCGCATTGCGGATGTGGCGCTTCAGCGCGGCGAGGGGCTTCTCGTCGGGCTCACGGCCGCGGACGACGCGGGCGGCCTCGCCACGGTGATCGGCGAAGCGGTCGAGGACGAGGTCCTCCTTGGTCGGGAAGTAGCGGAACAGCGTCGGCTTGGACACCTCGGCGGCCGCCGCGACGTCGGCCACCGAAACCACGTCGAACCCGTCCGCCAGGAACATCGCGATCGCGGCTTCGGAGATCGCCCTGCGCGTGCGCTCCCGCTTCCTGGCCCGCAGGCCGACCGGCTCACTCACGTCCACCATCTTAACACCCGGTCATTAATTTAACTCGGTTGTATTTGAGACTCGGTTACGTTTTACTGGACGCCAACCGAGAGGAGACCGATGAACACCGTGGTGATCGCAGGAGCGGGCCCGACCGGCCTGACCCTCGCCTGCGAACTGGCCCGGCGCGGTACACCCGTCCGCGTCATCGAGAAGTCGCCGGAGTTCCCGCGCAGTTCCCGGGCCAAGGGGCCGAACCAGCGGACGCTGGAGATCTTCGAGGACCTCGGCGTGCTGAGCCGGATCTTCGCGGCGGGCAGCTCGGCGCCGGTCATGCGGAAGTACCGGGACGGCGAGCTGATCTCGTCGGTCGATCCTTGGGCGGGCGCCAGACCGACGCCCGACCGGCCCTACGAGCGAGGCTGGCTCATCGCGCAGTACCGGGTCGAGGAGATCCTGCGGGACAAGCTCGCCGAGTACGGCGTCCACGTCGAACTGGGTGCCGAACTGACCGGCTTCACCCAGGACGGCGCAGCAGTGATCGGCACGCTCGCGGACGGGACCCGGTTCGAGGCCGCGTATCTGATCGGCTGCGACGGCGGGCACAGCGCGGTCCGCAAGCTCCTCGGCGTCCCGCTGGTCGGCGAGACCGCCGAGGACCAGCGGATGGTCCTCGGCGACGTGGAGGTGACGGGCATCGATCGCGGGTTCTGGCACCAGTGGCTCGACGCCGACGGCGGTGTGCTGCTGTGCCCGGTACCCGGCACCGAGCGGACGTGGTGGTTCCAGGCCGCGCCGGAACGCGGCGCCGGCGGCGAACCGCTCGGCCCGTCGCTGGAAAGCTTCCAGCGGCTTTTCGCCCGCTATGCCCGGCTGCCCGGCGAGTGGCTGACCAAGGCCGAGTTGCTCTCGACCTACCGGGTCAACGTGCGCATGGCCGAGCGCTACCGCGCCGGGCGGGTGCTGCTCGCGGGCGACGCGGCCCACGTGCATCCGATCGCGGGCGGGATGGGCATGAACACCGGCATCCAGGACGCGTACAACCTGGGCTGGAAGCTCGCGCTCGTCGCGGCGGGCGAGGCGGGGGACGCGCTGCTGGACAGCTACGAGGCCGAGCGATTGCCGATCGCGGCGTGGACGTTGGAGGTCACTTCGGAACGGCTTCGCGCGGCCTTGGCCGAGATCAGGAAGCCGGGCGGCGGCCTCGATGTCGTGGTGACCGAGGAGACCAGCACACTGGGCGTCGGCTACCGCTGGAGCCCACTGGCGCTTCGACCGTCCAAAAGCGACAGTCCACTTCAGCCGGGCGATCGTGCGCCCGACGCGCCTTGCGCAGACGTCGAAACCGGCGCCGTGGTCCGGCTGTTCGAGACGTTCGCCGGGCCGCACTTCACCCTGCTCGGCTTCGGCGAGCGCTCAGCGGCCGCACTACCCGGCCTCGCCACCCCGTACGGCGACCTGGTACACCCGGTCGCGATCGACGCCGGCACCCCCGGACTGTCCGATAAGGACGGTCACGCCGCCCGCGCCTACGGCGTCGCAGGCGACACGCTCGTACTGATCCGCCCCGACAACTACGTCGCGGCGATCGTCTCCGCGACCGAAGCACCCCGTATCACCGACTACCTCGCCGCCCTCCGGACCTGACGAGTTACGCCGCCAATCACGCGAGTTCTCCGTTCAGGCACGCGAAACCTCTCCTCAGTCACGCGAGATCTCCGCTTCCGCACGTGAGACCGCCGGGCACGTTCCTGCGACCTCACGTGATCAGACGGCGATCTCACGTGATCAGACGGAGATCTCGCGTGATCAGGAGCAGGTGATCTTCAGCTGGGCGGCGGCGTGGTGAGCAAGGCCGCCGCTGTTCTTCCAGTCCACGCCGCGGGAGTGCAGCTGGACGGAGAACTTGCCGCCGCTCACGGCGAAGCGGCCGGCGTCGACCCAGCGGCCCTGCTGCTGGGTCTGGTTGATCTGGAAGGAGCCGCCGCTGGACACGGTGTAGTAGGACGGGTTGCCGCCGACGCGGGTCGCGTCGCCGGTCGGGATGTACACCAGGACCTGACAGCTGCCCTGCGAAACCGGGCCGGTGGTGAAGTTCCAGACGGCCGAGTTGTCGCCGTCCCGGTTGTCGCCCGACATCGGCACCGAGTAGAAGCTGCCGTTGCAGCCGTCACCCCCGTAACCACCACTGCCGCTGCCGAGCCAGCCCTCGTCGCCCTTGGTGTAGTACCCGGGCTTGCCGAACGATCCGGCCGAACAGCCGGGTCCCGCCACCATGGCGAACGGCTGCGCGGACTGTGCGGCTGGAGGGCTCCCGGCGGGCGGTTGGGGGGCGGCAGGGGGCCCGCCGGGAGCTGCTGGTGGCGCACCGGCAGGCAGACCGCCCGGTGCTGCCTGCTGGCCCGCCGGGGCACCCGGCGGCGCGGGCACGGCCGGGTTCGGCAGTCCGCCGGCGGCCCCGGTGTCCGGCTGGGCACCGGGCACCAGACCGCCGTGCGGGCCCGCCTTGTCCTGGAAGGCTGCCGGGTCGGGGACGGGCGCCGGGGTGGGGTCGGCATGGTTCACCAGCGCCATCACCAGAAGCGGCGCGGCGAGCAGTACGAGCCCGACGACACCGGCGCCCGCGAGAATCGGCCGGGACACCCGGTTCGCCGATTCGGCCGGTTCGTCGGCCTGCCGCGCGTCGACGGTCGCGGCTTCGGCCTCCACCGCGACCTCTGCGACGGCCACACCGTCCTTTTCGGACAGAGAAGGAGCCGAAGTACCCGCGTCAGCGACGGGATCGGACAGCGCCGAAACCGGTGAAGCCACAGTGGACTCAGCAGCGTCGGTCTCGGCTTCCTGCTGTTGTGCCGAGATCAGATACGCGGTCCCGCTGCCCGTCATCCGCTCTTCCAGCCGCGACACGGACGCCCCTTCCGAAGTCACCGTCGTTTCCCATCCTGCGCCGGATCCTGCCCTCGGGTGCCATCGGCACCGGTTCACGGCCTCATCCTTTCGGCGTCCGCCACCCCGGACCAGTCCCGGTTTCGGGGACACCGGTTTCCCATCAGGAGCCGGAAAGGACGCGCTCGACCATGTCCTCGACGCTCTCCGGCTGCTCCACCGCGTCGTGGAACTCCTCCTGCGGTGTATCGAACTCGTCGGCCGCGTCGTGGAAGACTTCCTCGGACTCCGCCGCGATGTCCGGTGGCGGCGCGAGCCCGAGGGCCCGCAGTCCCGCCTCGTCGGTCCGGAACACCGCGGCGTTACTGCCGAAGGCCGCACGCGGGATCGTCCACTGCTCGGGCACGGTCTTGCCCCGGTACTCCGGCGTGACCCGCCAGCGGACGTCCGCGGTCACCAGGTAGGTCGCGCCACTCGACTTGTGCTCGGTCTCCTCCGTCTTACCGCCGGCCTTGAGTGGTTCGGCCGCCTTGTGCTCGACGGCAGGCCCCTTCACCGTCAGTTCGAACGCCGCGCGGCCGGCCTCCCCCGGCACCGACGTACTGCCCGACGCGGTACTCCACAGCTGGCCGCTCCCGCTGGCCTTGGCCCCGGACCCCAGGGCCGCCGTCGTGGTGTACGTGCTCTCCACGAGTTCACTGTGGACGGTCTTGCTCGTGGTCGACGTGCCGCTCGCTGCGTAGTGGGTCACCCGCGGGTCGAGCAGTTCGGCGTGCAGGGTGACCGCGGTCAGCGGACCGTGGTTGAGCAACCCGGCGAACGCTCGGTCGAGGTCGAGACCGCCGATGCGATACCCCTTGGTACCGAACAAGGCCGGTGCGTGGCCGGACAACAGGGTGGCGCCGGTCGCGCGCTCCACGATCTGTCTGCTGCCCCCGGCGTCGATCGGCAGCTTCGGCGGAGGCGGGCCGGACGACTCGCCGGGCAGCACCCCGTCCAGCACTTCCCCCAGTGCCGTATGGAGTTCGTCGGTGCGCAGCAGCGGCCGGACGCCGTCCGGCAGCTTCACCACGTTGCCCGTCCTCAGCGCCGCGAACACACCCGGCACCGGCAGGGCGTCCGTATCCGGCACGATCGTGCGCACGGCGTCAGGGATCGCGCGGAGCGTGACCTTGGTGGTGATTGACGTCGGCGGGAACAGCCAGTCGATCGTGCCCAGCGAGACCGTCTTCGGCGCTCTCCCCCAGCTCGCGGTCTTCTCGACCTCCAGGAAGAGTTCGAGGTCGTGGACGAACGAAGCGGTCTTCCCGTCATGGCTCAGCGTGTGCTCGGTCTCGTCCTTGCCGGTGAACGTCGTCGCCTGTTCGGCCTTGACGTTGCCGTCGGCGCTGCCCGCCGAGCCCGGATTCGTCCGGACCTGTCCGTTCGGGAAGGCACTCCACACCGTGTTGCCCTCGAGCGCGTTCGTCGTCGTCGACGTGATTTTCCCGGTCTGTTCGGCCGCTGCCTTGTACTTGTCCTTGAGCTTCCACTGTTCCGAGGTCCCGGCAATTCTTCCCGGGCCCTGCTTGGCCTTGAGTTTCACCGCGATGTCGGTCCGGCCGAGCGGACCGTCGTAGTGATAGGCGAACCGCACGCCGTGGCCCAGCAGATCCCCATACAACGCGGAGAGCCCCGACGGCGAGAGCTGTGCGGCGAGATGTGGGGGCAGCGAGGCGCCGAGCGATGCGACTCCCGGCTCGAAGAGCCAGTAACGCATCGACTTCGCCAACCCCTGCAGTTGCCCGAGAAACCCTTGGCGAGCCGGTTCCGGCAACACGGGGGAAGCCACTGTGGACAGTTCTTTCAGGATCTCGGGGAGCAGTTCCGTGGTCACCGCCTGCCGCACGGCGACGTGCCCGAGGCCGGGGTGGGTCACCGCGACGAAGTCCTGCGACAAAGGGGGTGACGAAGCGCTCTCGTGGATCGGCGCGATCTGCCATCGGACCTCGCCGAGCTGGTGGAGTTGATCGGCGGGTATCCACAACCGGATCGTGTCCGGGGTGTCGATCCGGTAGTGCCGCTCGGCCTGCTTGCCGAAGTGATCGCCGAGAATCGCGTTGGTGTGCTGGGTGTTCCGCCCGGTGAGGACTGTGCTCGCGTCGAGGGAAACGAGGTAGGCGGGGCCGGTGTAGATCCGGCCGCGGCTCGCCTCCTGCTCGAACTTCACCCCGGTGCCATGGGCCTTCTCACTGGTCCGGGTGTAGGTTCCTTGCGGCACCACCGAAGCCTCGTTGTTGACCCGGAGATTCGTCCGTAGATCGCCCGAGACGTCCCACACGCTCCGGTCCGCGGAGGCATGTCCGTGGCTGCTCTTGGCCTTGCCGGACACGGTGAGCTCGAGGCTCTCGGCATGGTCGATCACCTTGGCGTTGCCGAAAGCCATCCGCACCGAGCCGGTGCCGAGCTGATCACGGTAGCCGGTGAAGAGTTCGCCCTGCCCGTACCGGTGCACTGACGTCTGGTAGGTACCGGTGACCACCTTGTCGAGGTGGGCGGCGAGTGCGCTCGGGCTGACGAACGTGTGCACGAGATGGTCGGCGACCACGCCCAGCCCGGCGTCCTTTCCCGTGACGGCCTTGGCGAGCCATCCGGCGAGATCGGGTGGAAGTTCGATGCTGTGCACCGCGTAGTCGTCGGGAAGGGACGTCTGTTTCCACCCCGAGGGCAGCACCGGGATTCCGCTGTCGACGAGTTTCGCTTCGCCCAACGGTTCCTGGCCGGGTGTCGCGCCCAGCAGCCGGTTGCCACCGGCCGCCTCGAACGTCGCGTCCACGATCAGCGAATCGCCCAGCGCCTTGCCGTTTTCGCCGTACACGTCGATGTCGTAGCGCACCCGCTGCCGGTAACCGTGCACAGTGGACGTCTGCCAAGACTTCTCGTGCTCGTACCCGGCGGAGGTCGTCATGGTGACCTCGGTGTCGCCGAACTTGCGGGTGCCGTTCACCGAGAACTGGGCCGTGCGCGCGGTGAGCCACGGGAAGGTGGGGAGACCCGCGCCGAGCCCACCGCCCGCCGCCCAGTTTCGCTTCACCACCGAGGTGTGCTCACCGCTGGTGACCGCCTGAGTCGTCGTCTTCAGCTCGGTGGCCGTCGCGAGGGCACGCGTCGGCGGAGCCACCGGTTTCGCGCGGATGACGACCCGCACGTACTCGGTACCGGTCGAGGTGCGTGCGTGGGTTTCGGCGGGCAGCAACAGGGAAAGGCCGTTGCCCGCCAGGTCCGCGGCGTGCGCGGCGAGGTACTGCGGGGTCACTTCGGTCTTGACCAGTTCCTGATTCACCATGATGTGCGAAGGCTGATAGAGCTGCCGGCTCCGATGTGGCAGCGCCGTGCCGGAAAGCAGGTTCTGGATCCGGCCGGCGAGCGCGGTGGCGGGGAAGGACGCCGTACCCGCCCCCAGCACCGACATCGGCGAGATGGGTAGTGCGGAGGCGGTGAGGGCGACGTCCGCCAGGTCGGCCTCCGTGGCGTCCGGAGTGGACTGTTCGGCGGCCCAGCCCTGTGCCACCGCGTCTTCCTTGGTCATCCAGACCGTCGCCCCGTGCCCGACGCGGTGACCGTCCACAATGATCACCGTCGGGCCGTCGTCCATGGTGAGCCGGACCGTGTAGTCGAGATCCGCCCGGTAGGCGGTGAGCTTCCCCTTGGTGATCGCCTCGTGCTGCACCTTCGTGCCCGAGGTGTGCACCATCGTCAGCTCATCGCTCGCGACACCACTGCCGGAGAGCGACAGGGTGAAGTCCTTGCGCGAGCCAAGTGTGTAGGTGCCATCCGCCCCGGGCCACGACGCCGAAGCGCCACCGCCCCATTTCACGTCGAGTGCCTGTTTGGACTTCTGTGTCCCGGCGTGTTCGTTCTTGCTGCCCGCGGTCTGCGCCACCGAGCCCTCGCCGTGGGCCAGCGGAACCGGGTTCCTGGCCCTGGCCTGGAATTCCATTGTGGCAGTGCGCGTACGGCCACGATGCTCGAAGGTCAGTGTCTTGGTGATCGCGTGTCCGGCGAGTATGTCCGGGCCACGCGTCGTGAGTCCCTTCCCGCTCAGCTGCTGAATCAGCGCGTCCCGCGCGGCCGATCCCACCACGGTCACCGCGTTCCGGACCAACGAATTCTCCGGCATCCCGTCGATGACCGCCTTGGCCAGGCCGCGATCGCCACGCAGATACGCGGAACGCAGGCTGGTGACCGGCCGTGGTCGCGTTGCCCCGGAAACCGTTACAGGAGCCGCGACCGGCGCGGTCAGCGTCACGCCGTCTTCCACCTCCCCGCCATCGGAGATGGTGTGCCGGACCGTGTGCAGTGTGAACTCGTAGGTGAGCGCGTGCTGGGTCGTCGTGGTGGCCGAGGTAAGCTCCACGGCCGACTTAAGCGAGGCCTCCATGGTGTTCGCCGACTTCCACGTCGTCGACACACCCGCCTTGGTGGTATGGGACAACTCGGCCGTCCGCACCGGTGTCGCGGTGCCCGTGCCGGCCGACAACGACATCGAAACGCCCTTGTCCCGCGGCGCCACCGAAGCGGTTTCGGCCGCGCCCTTACCGTAGTCTCCTTCGACGTTGGTGATCTTGTGCTTCCCTGAGTCTTCTTCGCTCTTCGCGGCCTTCGCCTCACCGGAAATTCCTAATTGGACAGTCACTTCGACGGCGTCCTTGCCGCTTCCCAGGGACTTGGTGACGCCCTCGTTGGCGAAGGCCGTGAAATTCTCCTTGAGTTCGAGGTCCGAAAAGGACGCCAGCAGTGCTTTCACCGTACGCTCGCCGATCCCGGCCTTCTTCATGACGGCTGCCAGGGAATCTCGCAGCTGTTCGCCGTTGACCGCCTCGGCTGTCGCGAGGTTCGCCGTCACGAGCGGACGGACTTCCGCCGTGGCCGGTAGCGGTCCGGGCTCATTCGCCGATTCGGCCCGCGAGTGCTCGTGCGCCACGGTCAGCTCGACGTGTTGTCCGTCACCCGCGCCACCGTCATCCCGCACCGGAGCACGCCTGAACGAGGAGCCGTCTTCATGGTCCGCCGGTTCTTGGCCGAGCAGTTCGTTCTGCGCTCGTTCGTCGGCGATCCGGATGCGTTCGCGGTGCTCGACGATTCTCCGGTCGGTGGCGAACATCCCGGCGAGAGCGCGGATCTTTTCCGTCAAGGCGGATTCGGCGTACGCGAAATGTCTGTGGTCGGCGGTGAACAAGATTCTGCCGTCGTCACGGGCGAACTTGGCCGTGAAGGAGTTCGGTCCGTCGCGCCGGACCCCGTCCCGGTCGATATATCCACTATGGACGGTATAGGACGAGAAGTCGGCCTGATAGTACTGGTGGAACTCCTCGAACAGCCTGCGAGCCGCGTCCGGTGCCGGGCTGAGCGTGGCGGCGAGGTCGTGGACGAACCGGAACGCTTCGTCGGCGTCGATCTTGCCCCGCAGGTAGAACCCGAACGGATCCGAGTCGACCATCGCCCGGACCACGCGGAGCTCCGCGTCGCCGCCCCACAGGTGGCGGTAACGGTCCATGAGCTGGACCGCCAGCTTGTGCTCGGGCTCACGATCGTGCTGCCCTTGCCCGTTCCCGAACTGGTTCTTGGCGTTGACCTTCTCGATGTCGTGGAACAGGATCGCCTTGGCCAACGCGTCCGCGGGCACCAGACGCTGCTCGGGGTCCTCGTGCGCGGTGAGCTCGAAGTACTGCCCGAGCACCATCTGCGCATGCTCGTAGAACGTGTAGGTGCCCTTTTCGATACGTTGCGGCATTGGTTGCTGCTTGGTGGCGACCTCGTCGAACTTGCGCCCCAGTTCCGGAAAACGCTCGATCAGGGCGTCCACAATGGCGTGTGGATCGCGGTTCTGGCCGTTGATCAGCTCGTCAAGGTCCCGGCCCGCCTGCCGCTGATCCTCGGCGTCCTTCTCCCGGCTCGCGTTCCACTTGGCGAAGCTGTTCGGAAACGGAGCGTTGCCCTCGCCCTGCAAGCGCGTGTTGAAGTCGATGGCGATCCGCTTGGAGTCGGCCGCGATCAGGAAGCCGATCTCGGCCTGCGTGGCGATCTCCGGCGCCTTGTCCATCAGCTGTTCGACCTCGGTGGCGTCGACCGGGTCGAACACGAACCCGTCCAGCGCCTGTTCGGACCTCGCCCGTGCCTCGTCGGCGACAGCCCTCGCCATCAGGTCCCGGAAACCCTTATCCGCCAACGCCAGCTCGGGGCTGGTCCGCAACGCGTCGGCGATGTCGGCGGCCAGCTTGGGCAGCACCTCGTCCTTGATGACGGTCTTCAGCTGCCCGGATGCCGCCCGCGTGAGGTCCCGCCCGGTGAACGCGTCCAGCGCGTGAGTGACGACCGAGCCGAGCACCCGACCCTTGACCATGTCCGCGAACCGATCGCCGACGATCCGCAGCCCGGATACCTCGGGCAGCGCCAGTTGTTCGCGCACCTGGTCACCGAACCGGACGAGCCGGTCACCGCTGAGCCACCCGGCCTTCTTCCCGCTGCCGCCCTCGAAATCCGCGAAGTCACGGAGCTTTCCGAACTCGGCGGTCAGCGCCTCCCGAAAGCCTCCCTTGACCGCCTCCGCGACGGCCTCGCGGCTGGCGTCGTCGAACAGCGCCAAGGCGGGGTGTGCCCGTACCTTCTTCACGAAGGTGTCGGTCAGTTTATCGACAACGTGTACGTCGAAGGTGCGGACAGCACCCGACTTCACCTTGACGCCGTTCTTGATCAACCGTTCGAGCGTGGTTTCGTCCTTGACTGTCGTGCCGTTGTTCAGGATCCGGATCGCGGTGTCCACGTCCTTGGTCACCGCCTTCACAACGTCGGGCAAGACCTTCTTGCCCAGCACTTCGTGGAAGGCCGCACTGTCCACATCGGGCGGTGCGGTATCGGCGAGGTACTCGCGGAGGACATCCGGCGCGGTCAAGAGGACCTTGTCGCTGACCTTCCCGACCATCGCGGCACCGGGGCCGACCTTGTTGAGGAACTGGTTGAGCCGCCTGACCCGCTCCTCGAATCCACGCACCGTCGTCTGCGGAATCTCGGTTTCCTGGCCGGGGAACGAGTCCGCGTCCGGCTCGATACGCGCGTTAGGACGGCGCTCCCCCACCGCCTGCTTCATCTGCTCCCACGTGACGACATGCTCGCGCAACTCGACGGCGATCTCGCGCAACCGCTGTGGATCGTTGCTGAACTTCAGCTTTCCCTTCTCGTCCCTGCCCTTGAACCACGGGTCGTAGTCCTCACCGAACACGTCGGACCGGAAGTCCCGGCTCAGTCCAAGACGCTCGTGCAATGTGGACATCGGCAGCTCCCGGCCCGACGTACCGCCCTTCGGGAACTCGGTGCCGGTTGCCGTGTAGCTGATGAGCGACCCCCGTACCGCCTGCTCGATCAGCTTGTCCAGATCGACGCCTCCGACGCCGAATTGGTTGGGATCAGCCGCTTGGTCCACATTGAACGTCTTGCCCGCAGCGGCCGACGCCCCGACGCCTTCGACCACAGCCCCATCGGTGATCGCCTGATAGGTCTTCTTGTACGGAATCAGGAACGACCGCAGCACCGGGGTGACCACCGCGGACGATTCACCCTTCAGCCGTTTACCACCCTCATCGCGCTGGTACACGGTGAGCCACTGCAACGCCCGTAGCGGACGTCCCGCACCCACCCACAGCCTCGAATTGCGGCCTGGTGACACCTTGATCCGGCCGGTCTTCGGATCCTGCTGGATGTCCTTGTGCTCCGTCTTCGGCCGGACCTGGTCCCCCGAGAACAGCTCCGGATGCACGACCGCGGTGTACATCCGCACGTAGTGCTTGCCCGCGATGGTCTCCACCTCGAACTCCCCGCGGTGCACCGTGGGGCTGCCATGCTCGACTGCCATCTTCGCCGGGCCGGGGTACGAGATGCCAGGGCGTCCGATGTGGACTATCTCCTTCGTCGCATGGTAGCGGTCGCCGACCCGCACGACGTGCACTGGAACCCCGGCGACCCGGCCGTATGCGGTGAAGGTGCCGTCCGCTTCCAGCACGTGGACACGCGCGCCCGCGGCCTCGGCGATCTCTTTCAGCGACTTGCCGGCCAAGTCCGGGCCCGGGGCGGGCGAGGCGGGGTCCAGTGTCTTGGTCACCGCGGCGGCGAAGCTCGTTTCTGGGCCGTCCGCCTCGACCGCGACCATGTCCAGGCCGTGTAGTTTGAGTATCGCACGCTGGGGCGGCTCGAACGTCCTTTGTGGAACTTCCCGGCTGCCCGACACTTCCTGCGACGGTCCGGGATGCACCGGCAGCGCGACGTTGGCGACGTGCTCGACCAGCCACAGGTGCCGGGGCAGCAACTTGGCATGGTCACCGAGGGCGGCGGTCCCCATCAGTGAGGTATCGGTGTGCACCCGGCCGCCCCGGGAGCCCTGGAGGACCCGAGAGGGGTCGACGTACTCGTCGGGCAGCCCGAGATAGTGACCGATCTCGTGCGCCAGCACGGTGCCGCTGTCCCCCACCGACCAATGTGCCTGATCGGTGGTTCCCCGATGACGCAGCCGGACACGCGCATGCGCCGCACCGGGCTGATCGGTGAACTCGACCCGCACATGGAACTGATCCCCGCCCGGCAACCGGTAGCCGCGGTTGTACAAGCGGCCGACGCCGTCGAGCACCTTCTGTTTCGTGCCTGCCAGGTGAACAGTGGCGACCCCCGCCGCGGGGTCGAGATGCACCCGGACGGTGAACTCCTGGACGGCACGGCCGTCGGCGAGGGTGTATCGGCGGTGGTCGTAGCCGATCATCCCGGTGGCGGAGTCGAGCACGATGTGCGGGCGGCCGTCCTCGCCGGTCTCGATCCGGCTGCTGCTCACGACATCGGCCGACTCGGTGGTCACCGTGCGCGGCGGCGTACTCTCCCGCAGGTGTTCCCACAGCTCCGGCGGGGCCGGATCACGCGGAGCGAACCAGTCCGCGGTCCGGTCGGCAGGGGCGTGCTGCCAGCTCAAATCGTCCAGCACAGCCTTGTTCGAGGTGACCGATTCGCTCGAGACGTGCTCGTCGGTCTTGCCGAACAGGTCGTCCAGATCGTCCGGCTTCGGGACGGAACCTCCCGGCCCTGCCTCCCGGTCCTCTTCCAGCGGCGGACGCTGCACCATCTGTTCGAGCGGCGCTGGGCGGGTTTCGTGCGTCTTCGGCTCGTCCGGCGGCTGCTGTCCGTTGTGGACGGATGATTGTTCCTCGTCCACTTTGCTGTCGGGGGTATGCCCTGGCACTGGCGGCAGATCGTCGACGCCGCCCGGCTTCGCCTCCGTGCCGATCTCGTGATCGTCAGACGACGTGGGCGTGACGGACTTGAGCCGGTTCAGCCGCGCTTGGAGATCGTCGTCGGACGGCCCACGTCCCCCGCCCGGTTTGCGGGACGGCGGCTTGGGCAGTGGCTCGTCCGCATGCGGCAGATCGGGTGGTGCTTTGACCTTTTCGCTATCCTTCAGCAGGTCCAGGACGTGTGTCTCGTGCTGAAGATCGCTGCTTGTCTCGGTCGAAACGGCGTCGGGGGCGAAGGTGACGGACTTGAGGTCGTCGAGCCGGTGCTGCAGTTCGGACATCTCCGCCGCGTCCTTGGCGGCACGCAACTCTTCCAGCCGTTTCGCGTAGTCGTCCAGCAGCTTGAGGTGTTCCGTCGCGTCGCCGAGCTTGGTGGCCGCTTCCTTCTGTTTCTGCCACTTCGCGCTCTCGACGTCAGTCATCCCGAGCTTGCGCTCGTGCTCCCTGGCCGAGCGCTGTGCTTGCTTTTCCGCGTGCTCGTACGCCTTCTGCGGTGAAGACATGTCGCCCGGGTCATCTCCGAACACCTTCCGATACCGCTCGGCGAGTTCGTCGTCCGCGGGAAGCATCGGCGGGTCCGGCAGCTGGGCGAGCAGATCGAGGGCGTTCGAGTCCTCTTCGGACAACTCCAGCGGAGTGTTCTTCAGATTCTCGTACTTCGCTGTGAAGTCCTCGGTGAATTCGGCGTGTTCGTTCGCCTCGTGTTCCTGGTGTTCGTTGGCGAGTTCGGCGTACCGCTCGTCCCGCTGTGTCATGACGTCGAGCACGTGCTGAGGTCCGTGCTTCCCGGCCTCGGCGATCCTGTCCGCCCACTGCCGGTTCTCCTCGGGCGTCATGGTGCCGTGCTCACCGGTGTGGAGCCGGTCCAGCCGCACCTGATCCGGCAGCGCATGGGGCACCACGGGGGCACCCTCGACGTGCGCGACGTACTCGGTCACCGGGGTGTGTGGCGCCGGTGGCGCGGCGCTGAGCTGGTCTTCCAAGCTCTTCAGCTGGTGAAGCTCCTGGTCTTCGCCGGTGTGCTGTCGCTCGGGGCCCGCATGATCCGAACTGGTCGGCACCGGTGTGGGCGCGCCGGGGCCGTGGTTCTCCGGCCGCGTCCCGGAATCACCCACCGGAGGCCGTCCGGAGGGTGGTGTGGTGGTCGACGGAGGTTCCGGGGAACGCGAAGCGCCGGGACCGGTGCTGTGGCCGTTACCGGTGGCCGGGGTGTGCACCGACGTCGGGACCTGAACGACCGGCTTGTCCTGAGTGGACGATGTGTTCCCCGGGTGGTTTCCGCCCTCGTCCGCAACGTTTTCGTGTCCGCTCGGGAAATCGGTCTCCACCGGTTCGAAATGGTCCAGAACGGACGGATCGAAGTCGTTCCCGTCACCGTGAGATATGTCGCCCAAGCCGTGCGGGACGCCGCCGTCGAACGTCGAGGTGTCGCCTGGTGGGTCCTTCGGTACGTCCGGCATGTCCGGCGTCTTGAGGTTCTCGACGACGTCCTTGAGCTTGTCCGCGAGAGGCTCGCCCATGAACTTGTCCATCAGGTCACCGGCGGCACCGGTGACCGCGCCGCCGGTGAAACTCCACCAGTTCGCCTTGAACTGGTGCTCATCGCTGAAAGCCAGGTTGTCCAGGCCTTCGCCAAGGTAGCCCTGGGCGCCGTAGACCGGCGCGCCCGCGATCGGCTTGAGGATCTGGTACGGCACTGACCCCTTCAGATGCTCCGAGGTCTCCTTGTAGATCACCTCGGGTACGTCGTGCGTCAGCGCCTTGAAGGTGTCCGAGCCGATCTTGCCCTCGAAGTGCTGCAGCGCCGTCTTGAGTTCCTGCTGCAATTCGGCCTTGCCGACGTGGCCGACGTTCGACGTGAAGGTGTCCGACCAGGCCTTGCCCAGCGCCTTCTTCTCGGCACTGGTGAGGGTGTTCTCGAAGCTCTTGTCGAACACCTTCGTCAGGTCGTTCGCGAGTGACTTCGCCTCACTCTTGGGCAGGTTGCGAGACCATTCGTCGCCGAAACTCTGCGTGATGTTGGTCTTGTACTTCGTCAGTGTCTTGGCGAACTGCTCCCCGAAGTCCTTCAGCGAATCCGGGAACACATTTTTGATGCTCTCGGTGAGGAACTTGCCGAAATCCTTGGTGACGAGCTTGGCCAGGGTGTCACCGAGTGCCTTGGCACCCATGGACGCGACACCACCGAGCGACCCGGACAGCGCGCCCGATTTGACGGCGTTCTCCAGGCTCTCGAAGTCGAACGTGTTGCGGTGGCCCTGCCCGATCTGGATCTCCTGGGCGATCACATCCGCCAGCACCGCGGCGAGCACCGCCATCGCGACCGAGACGATCGTTTCGAGCAGCAGGTTCAGCAGGAACCGCAGGATCATGCTGCCGACCGCCTTGATGGTCGGGACGAGCAGCAGGGACAGCCCTGCGGTGACGGGCGCCATCGCGTACGCGGCCGCGATCTGGGCGGGGATGAGGATCAGCTGGATGATCGCGGAGTACTTCATGTACTCGACCTGTGTCGCGATCTTGTCGGCGTACTCACCGTACGCCTTGACCGCCTTCTCCGCGGCCTCGAGCGGCACGACTCCCTTGTCGTTCTTGGTGATCAGCTGCCGCATGCGGTCGGCGAACGCCGCGCCGGCCTGACCGTTGAAATCGCTGCCGATGGCGTCGGTGAGCTTCCGGATCTGCTCGGAGATCCGCGGGAAGTTCTCTCCCGCCTGGCGGTAGAGCACGGCGACCTCGCGCAGCTTGTCCTCGTCCGCCGTCGGCCACTCGGTGCCGGTCAGCACCTTGAACAGGGTGATGCCCTGCTCGTTGATCATCAACGACACGGCCGCGCGCTCCCTTCCCTCCCCCGGTTCCCGGTCAACCCGAGTGGCCGGGCCTCCCCACGCTGGTGCCCGTCGGCATCCAGGTCGTGCCCAGGTCCTGGTTTCCGGCCTCGGCTTCGGCGAACATGTCCGCCGCGAGGTGGCCGCTGTCCTGGGTCAGGCCGAGGTATCCGGCGATCTCCTCGACGAGGCCCGAGACGTTCTCGGTGCCTTCCTTGGTCTGCTCCTGGTACTTGGTCGCAGTTTCGTCGTCGTGCCCGGCGGCGTCCTGATTCATCCGGTGGATGTCGTCGAGTACCTTGCGTTGGTCGCTCACCAGGTTCGAGAGCGTGCCGAAGTTCGAGAACTTCTGTTTCAGGTCGGCGGGGACGGAGATCGGTTCGCTCATCGCCGGTCCTCACCGAACATCGGTGTGGGCATCATCTTGCGCAGCGGCTCGAGAAAGGCGTCCCACTCATGGGATCCGGTCGTCGAGGCGGTCAGATCCGCCAGTCCCCGCAGGTGTGGCTGCAACGCCGACGTGACCTGGCCGAGCATCTCCCGGCGCGCCTCGGCGACCACCTTGGTGACGACGTCGGCGAGTTCGGCGGGCGCCATGGAGCGGTACCGCGTGTCGTGGAACTCCAGTTTGGACAGTCCACCCTGGGCGTCCACAGTGGCCGAAAGCATCCGGTCCTTGGAACGCACCGAAGCGGACTGACCGGTCAGGTGCTGCTGGCACTCTTCGATCGCCTTCTGCTGCTCGGTCAGTTCGGCGATGGCCTGGTTGAGCTGTTCCTGCAGGCGAGTGTGCATCATTTCTCCTCAGCGTCCGATTCAACGTCCGATTGCCGCGGTGAAACCACCGCTGTCCGTGCCCCAGGTGCTCTCGTCCTCGGCCAGCCAGGTGGTGCGCTGCCGTTCCTTGCCGTCGGCGCCGGCGCCCCCGCCCATCCCGGGCGGAGGCATCGCCGACTGCTGTTGCCCGTTCTTGCCCGACTCACCCAGCGTGTGCGGGCCGGTCTCGGTCTTGAGCTTTTGCTGCTTCTCCAACGCGTCGTCGAGCGCCGAAGAGTTCGTCGTACCGCGCTTCGCAGGGTCCCCGATTTCGCCGGATGACAGTTTCACGCCGCCCTGGGCGTCAGAATGGAACGGGGCCATGCTGTTCAGCTTGTTCTTGGCGTACGGCGTGTCCGGCACGTGCATCGCGCCGTTCGGCCCGAACATCGACTGATGGTTCGGGTCCACGATCTGCCCACCCGGCCCGATGCCCGACCCCGGCGGCAGATACAGCTGCTGGTTGTTCCCGTCGTGATAGGTCGAGCCGTCCGGCCACCGCAACGCGGTGTTGTGCTGGAGTTTCGCGTGCGGGTCGACGTGCAGCGGATTCCCGTCGGACCCGGTGACCCGCGAGCCGTCCGGGCGCGTGATCGTGCCGTCCGAGTTGATGTGTGAACCGTCCGGCACGGTGATCGGGTTGCCGTCCGGGCCCCGCGCGACCTGGCCGTCCGGGGTGAACACCGAGCTGGTGCCGCCGGTCGTCGGGTCGAAGACCGATCCGCCGCCCGCCTGGTTCGGCCGGATGACCGAGTCCTTCGGCACCGTGAGGTGCTGCCCGTTCTTGTCCGTTACCGCCGAACCGTCCGGTTTGACCACGGTGCCGTCCGGGTTGATGTGTGAACCGTTCGGGACGGTGACCGGCTCCCCGTCGGAGTAGCGGACCGGATTGCCGTCCGGGCCGATGATCGAGCTGGTGCCCGCGCCGTCCAGATCCGGGTTCTTCGAGCCGAGCCTGCCGCCGCCGGAGCCGCTGCCGATGCCGCCGGGGCCGAACTGGGTGGTGGTCGGCCCGATCGGCGGCGGGGTCTGGTCCTTCGCGCCGTGCCCGGTGGACCCGTTCTGTCCACTTTGGCCACCTTGGGAGCCGTGACCACCGGTTCCGGTTTCGCCGCCGTCCCCGGTGTCGAGGTCGCTACCGTCGCTGCCGTCGCCGTTGGTGCCGTCGCCGTTCTTGCCGTGCTCTCCACCGGTCCCGGTGCCGCCCGTGCCGAGTGGAAGGTCACCGTTTCCGCCGTGATCACCGGTGCCACCCGTTCCCGTACCCTGGCCACCCGATCCGCCGGTACCAGTGTCGGTTCCCGTGAAGGGATTCTGGTTGGAGCCGGAACCCGTATCGTCCCCTGTGGACGACGGGGGCTTGTACGTCGGAGCGATCTGCCCCATTTGGACGGGCGAGATGCGGTTCACCGTGACGCCGTAGGCACTCTCGGTCGCCTTCATCAGGAAGTCGGCCAAGGGGTCAAGCGCCCACGCGTAGTTGTTGAGCCACAGGTTCTTGGCCTCCCGGTCCAGTCCGGTCTTGAAGCTCTCGTCCCAGATGCCACCCCACTTGGTGGTCACATTGGCCCAGTTGTTGTTTCCTCCGCTCGAATCCACCTCGGCCTTGAGCCCGGCGCCGAGCAGCGCCGTGTGCACCGCCTCCCGCGGATCGTGCAGCGGGGTGCCCCGCCAGGCGATGAACTGGTTGAGGAGACCGACGACCTCGTTGCCGAGCGTGTCCCGGCTCTGGGCGAGCGCGTCGATGAGCAGTGGATCGGCCAGCCGTCCGCCGAATTCGCCGAGGCGTTTCCCGGCGTTCTCCAGCAGGCTCTGGTACGTCTTGGCCGCCTGGCCCTGCAGGTCCCCACCGGACTCGACCTGCTTGGCCTGCGACGAGAGTTTCCGGCTCCACTGATCGAGGAACGTGTTGATATCGCGCAACATCTGTGCCGCGTTGGTGAAACTCGCTCGGCTGACCACGGTGTTTCCCTCGGGCGGGTGTACCAGCGGATCGAGGATCTCCTCGCCGATATGGAGGATCTTCGTCCATGCCCCGTCGGTGCCGTCGAGCTTGCCCCAGTCGAGGTTGACCCAGACGTAGCCGGAACGGGTCTGCAACAGCGAACCGACATAGCCGGTGATGTCGAACGGGATATAGACGTCCCAGGTCTTCTGCGGGTCGACGCCACCGCCGCCGTGGCCGCCGTTGTCGGTGACACCGACCGCGGCGATCCACGGCGGCGATTTCGGCCCGGCGAATTCGTCGCGGTTAACGACCTTTTGGTCCTTCGGGACAAGAGTGGTCAGCGCCTGCTCCCAACCCATGGCAAATACCCTCCGGAAAGTAGGACTTTGCGGCCGTCAACCGCGAGGAATCGGCTCGTACGCGGCTCAGGCGTGGCCGCCGGTATTCGGGTCGGTCTGGTACTGCTGGGCCGACCCGAAGTTCTCGTGCTCGGTGTCCTGGGAGTTCTTGCCCCAGTTCTCGAGCCCGTCGATCCAGCCGATCACGGTCTTGTCGGCCAGATCCTTGACCTGGTCCGACGCCGACTTCGCGAAGGCGGCGAACTGAGTGCTCAGTTGCTGCCCCATGGCCGACGTCCCGGCCATCACGGTCGAATCCGGGGTGCCGCCCCCGACGCCGAAGCGCTGCAGGGCGAGAATCGCCGGATGAGACGTCAACTCGGCGCGGAAGTCCGTCAGCTGCTTCTTCTGATCCGCCACCGCCGAGTCCGAGTAGGCGATCGTGTCACCACCGTGGTTTCCCTTTTCCTCAACCATGCGTGGTCACCCCGGAACTAGAACTGATTGGCGTTGTTGAGGTCGGTGCGCTGGATCGCCTCGCGCATGGCCCCGAGAATCCGGGTACCGTGCGAGAACTGGGTGTTCATCTGCGCCTGGGCGGTGTGGATGAGCTTCTGCTTGGCCTGCCAGTCCACGCTCCACTGGCCGCCGGTCTGCTGCACCAGCTTGGTGATCCGGTGTTCCAGATCCTGGATCTGGCCGTCGATCTTCTTGGAGATCATGGTCATGTCGTGCTCGACCGCCTGGACGTTGGTCGGCTCGATGTACTGTTCGTCGTTCACGAGTTTCTCCTCGGGTCAGCTCAGCGCGTTCTCGTAGGAAGAGCCGTATTCCGGCGTGGTCTGGAAGCTCGCCGTCAGGTTCTGGTTGTGGCCGTCGGTGTTCCGGAAACTGTTGACCGTGTTCTGGAGCTTGCCGATGATGTCGTCGAACTGGGTCTTCACCTTCTGGTAGCCCTCGCTCCACTGGTCGACCTTCTGCTGGTACAGCCGCGCCGAATCCGAGCGGTGCATCTGCTGCAGGTGCGAGCGGACGTCGCTCACCCACATGCTGGTCTGGTTCATCTGGTTGGCATGGTTCTGGATTTCCTGGATTCCTTTCGCCAGTTCGGAATACGGGACGCTGATGTTCTGCTGGACCACTTTTCGCTCCTTGCTTGTGCCGGGAACCGCCGAGACGAACCTACGACCGAGGCGAAGTTCCCTCCACGCCCCAAAAACAGGGACATCGAAGGAGAATCAGCACCGCTTCGCCGATGCCGGCGTCTGCCCGCCGGCCGGTTTGCCCGCGGCGCCGGGATCCAGCGCGGCCCCGGTGGGCAACTGGCCGGCGAGCAGCGCGGGCATCCGGACCGCGGTTGCGCCTTCGTAACCGAGCTGCTTGAGCGCGTCCGCGGTCGGAACGGGGTATTCGACACCGTTGTCCGCCACCAGCGAAACGGCGTCGCTCGCACCGTCCCCTGTGGACACACTACGCACGAGGACGCCGCTGCCCGGCGCGATCGCGACCCGGTCGGGCCCCGCGCAGGACAGCGCGACACCCGGCTGAGCCATCGGCGGCTTCGCCGCGTCGGTCACCGCTCTGGGCACCAGCAGGGTGCTCGTGGACACGCTTTGCCCGGACGTCGTGGCCGCGCACAACGCGAAGTCGTGATCGTCGCGCTGCAGCCCCGGTGGCGCGTCAGGCAAGGCATCGTTGTGGGTCAAAGCGGCCTTCGCCGCGGGTGGCGCCGCATGTGCGGTCACGTCACCGGCACCGATGGGCCGGACGTCGACCGGATGTCCGCCGTAGGCACCGCTCTGCGTCTTCGGGTCGCCGCCGATCAGGGCGAACAACGTCGCGGTGAGCGGCACCAGCCCGTCCTCACGCAGCAGGTACGGCCGCCCGGCGGTGTCCTTGAACAACTGCCCGACCCGGCTCGACCTGCCCGCGAGATCGGGTCCCGCGTTTCCCCGGCCGGGCACGTCCGGGGCGACCAGATCCGGCCCGGACGGCAGCGCGTTGAGGAAACCCGCGGGCACCTTGACCGGGTCGGTGGTGCCGTAGCCGAGCGCGGCGGGACCGCCCGCGGCCGGGTCCATCCGCAGCTTCTGGCCGGACCACACCAGGAACACCGCACCGTCCGGACCGGACACGAGCAGCGCGTCGGTTGCGGTGAGCGGGCGGCCGCCGGCCTCGCCGACGAGCAGGGTGTAGTTCCGTGGCTGCCCGTCCCCGTCCGGCGCGGCGCAGGAGAGCCACGGCGCGGAGCTGAGCGCGTCCGCGGCGGGCAGTCCGTCCGGGGCGCCGGGGATCCCGATCGGCGTCCCGCGCGGCGTCCCGGCCAGCGAGTTCGCCGAAACCTCCTGCACCGACAGCGACGGACCGGCGAGCAGCTTCGCCGAGGCCTGGTTCAGCACCGGATGCAGCACGCCGCCGAGGTAGATCCACCGCGCGCCGCTCTCCCGCTCGACCACGACCGTGCCCGCCTGCTGCCATGACGTCGCGCCGCCGGGTTTGATGAGTCCGAAAAGGACGGTACCGAGTCCGATGAGGACGGTGACGGCGACACCGATCGCGATACCCCGTGTCGTCCGCCGTTGCGGGGTGTCCGGGATATCAGGGTCGGCACGCAGCATGCCCGCGCCGAGCCTGCCCATGATGAACAGGTGCGCCTGAACCTGATCGCGTCGGGACCGCACGGGCCACGCCTTCCTCGAGTCGGGGTGTTATCCGTTGATGGCGCGGAGAAAGCCGAAGACGCCGAGTACCAGCAGCGTCAACGGAAGCAGCGCCACCGCGAGCAGGACGTGGACGACGTCGGCGACGCGGCCCCAGTACGGCACCATGCGCCGTCCCGGCACCGTCCAGCCCGCCACCATGAGCGCGGCACCGACGAGCAGCGCGCCGACGATGAGCAGGAGCCTGCCGGGCAGCGCGAGGTGCACGGCCCGCGTGATCGCCAGGGCCACGAGGCCGTACGCCCCGGGCAGCACCACGGCGAGCCGGGTGCGGACGCCGCCGACCTCGCGGCCGTGCAGGAGCAGCAGGGCGCTCAGCACCCCGGCCAGCACCGCCGGTGCCCAGCCGGAAGCCGTGAGCAGGCCGGTGATCGCCGCTGCGCACACGAGGCCGGTGGCCAGGAACAACGCGACGAGGTACCGGTCGGCGACGGCACCCCGGTCGAGGACCGTCCGGCTCGGCAGCGGGTCGATGCCCTCCTGCAACTGATCGGCGTTGGTCGGCAGCGGCGGCATCTTCAGCCCCGCGAGCCGGAACGCGAGGCCGGGGACGAACGCGCCGAAGAGCACTGCCACCACCGTGGCCACGGCGGCCGCCGAAGCGAGTTCACCGGTGGCCGCCATGATCCCCGCGGTCAGCACCCCGAACACGCACACGACGAGTACGCCAAGGTGGACGTGCGGATGCGTGCCGGAGGCGACGAGCGCGAGCACCACCCCGCCCGCGGCCGCGGTGGCGGAGGCGAGCAGCAGCGCGGCCGGGGTGGCCGACGAGCCGGGGACGAGCAGCCCGGCGAGCGCGAAGAACGGGACCGCCGCGACGCCGTACAACGTCCCGGCCACCGCGTCGCCGACCGCGCGCGACGCCGAGCCCGCGGCGGCGAGCAGCAGCAACGCGACGACGATCGCCGCAGCCGTACGCGGCAACGTGGGGCCTGGCAAGAGAATCCCGGCCCACGCGAACGCGGCGACCACGAGCGCCATCCCGTGCATCAGCCACTTCGTCGCCGCCGGATGCCATGCCCCCGGCCGATCCCGCAGCCCGGCGCCGATCCCGTCGACGATGTCGTCGAAGTGCACCGCGGGCAGGGTGTCCTGACGCGAGCGCAGGTACAGCACCTGACCGTCGCGCAGGCCGAGCGCCTCCGGCGTCCGTTCTTCGTCGAGGGGCGCGTCACCGAGGTCCTGCAGTACCCAGCCGCCGTGGTCGAGCCCGGCCTCGTCGAGGTCGTCGCCCGCGTAGCCGACGATCGTGGGCAGCAGGTCGGCCAGCGGCACGTCGGCCGGGACCGCCAGGTCGAAGCTCTTCCCCCGCGCCCGGATCGACAAGCGGCACAGGCCCGCGACGGTGCTGTTCACTCCACACTCCTGTTGTCCACTGTGGATTCCATCGACGACGTTATCCACAGAACGAGTGCTTGTAACGTCGCCGATTTACGGGACCTGATTCCCGGCGGCGGGCGTGCGATTCTTCGCCGGCCAGTTCCGACCGGAAAGGACACCGCCGTGAGCATCGTGCTGTTCCGCCGCCCCGAACGGCAGCCAGGACCGCCGATGCCCTCCGGCGAGATCAGCCTCCAGGAGCCACCCGAGCTGCCCGAGGTCCAAAGTGGCTTCAGCGGTGTCATCACCTATCTACCGATGGCGTTGTCCTCGCTGGCGATGGTGATGATCTTCCTGCGGCCCGGTTCCGGCGCGGGCGGCACGCTGATGTACTTCGCGATCGGCCTGATGGTGCTCGCCGCCGTCGGCATGCTCGCCGCACAGTTCCTGCGCGCCGCCTCCGAGCGCAAGCGCCAGATGTCCGGTGCGCGCCGCGACTTCCTGCGCTATCTGGCCCAGGCGCGGAAGAAGGTGCGCGCGACGATCGGTGACCAGCAGCGCGCGCAGGGCTGGCGGCATCCCGCCCCTGCCGCGCTGTCGTCGATGATCCGGACGTCGCGGTTGTGGGAGACCCGGCCGGACCACCCGGATTTCGGCGAGGTCCGGATCGCTGTCGGGGACCAGAAACTGGGGACCCGGCTGTCCCCGCTGTCCACCAAACCGGTCGAGGACCTCGAACCGCTCTGCGCGCACGCGTTGCGCCGGTTCATCCGGGCCTACGGCACGGTGCCGGACCAGCCGATCGCGGTGTACCTCCGATCGTACGCGCGGGTGCTGCTGCGCGGCGACGCCGAGATCGCGTGCGGTGTGGCCCGCGCGATCCTGGCTCAGCTGGCGGTGTTCCACGCCCCGCAGGACCTGCGAATCGTGATCGTCGGCAAGGAGCACGCCGCGTGGTCGTGGGCGAAGTGGTTGCCACACAACCTGCATCCGGCCGACACCGACGGCGCGGGCCCGGTGCGGCTGGTCGCCGAGTCGATCGGCGAACTGGAGGGCCTGCTCGGCGAGGAACTGGCCGGGCGGCCGTTCTTCGACCGCGACGCGATGCCCACCCAGGACGAGCCTTACACGATCGTCGTCCTCGACGGCGCCAGCACCGCGCACGGCAGCCGCATGGCCGGTGCCGGCTATCGCAACGTCACGGTGCTCGACCTCGGCAGCGCGCTGGACTGGGAGTCCGACCCGCGCACACTGCTGTTGCGCGTCGACGCCGGGAAGGCCGAACTGGTGCGCACGGAACGCGGTGGCAAGGAAACCGCGACCCCGATCGGCACGCCGGACACGCTGAGCACCGTCCGTGCCGAGTCGCTCGCACGGCTGCTCGCGCCGTACCGGCTCGCGGTGTCCACCGAGAGCACCGAGCCGCTGACCACCGACTTCGAGCTGACCACCCTGCTCACCATCCTCGACCTGCGCGGCGCGGACCTGGCGAAACTGCACGCCCGGCACGTCGGCGCCGCCCGCCTGAGGGTGCCGATCGGGGTCAGCGCCGACGGCACGCCGGTCGAACTGGACCTCAAGGAGTCCGCGCAGGGCGGTATGGGCCCGCATGGGATGCTCATCGGCGCCACCGGTTCCGGGAAGTCGGAACTGCTGCGGACGCTCGTGCTTTCCCTGGCACTGACCCATTCCTCGGAGACGCTCAACTTCGTCCTCGTCGACTTCAAGGGCGGCGCGACGTTCCTCGGTCTCGACCGGCTGCCACACACCTCGGCGGTGATCACCAACCTCGCCGACGAGGTCGTGCTCGTCGAACGCATGAAGGACGCGCTGCACGGTGAGCTGATCCGGCGTCAGGAACTGTTGCGCAAGGCGGGAAACTACAGCTCGGTCCTCGAATACGAGACGGCCCGCGCCTGCGGTACGCCGCTCGCCCCACTGCCGACGTTGTTCGTCGTGGTGGACGAGTTCAGCGAGCTGCTCGCCGCGCATCGGGAGTTCATGGACCTGTTCGTGATGATCGGACGGCTCGGCCGCAGCCTCGGCGTCCACCTGCTGCTGGCCTCGCAACGGCTCGACGAGGGCCGCACGCACCAGCTCGAATCGCACCTTTCCTACCGGATCGGCCTGCGCACGTTCTCGGCCATGGAAAGCCGTGGTGTGCTGGGGGTTCCGGACGCCTACCAGCTGCCGCCCCAGCCGGGCAACGGCTTCCTCAAAACCGATGTGGACACGCTCACGCGATTCAAAGCCGCCTACGTTTCGGGCGAATACCGCCAGACCCGGCGGGACACCCGGCAGTCGATCGTGGCCAGGCAGATCGTGCCCTACACCTCCGCGTACGTCCCGCCGCGTGAACTGCCCGTCGCCGAAGAGCCGGAGCCCGAGGCCACCGGGGAAACGTTGCTGGGTGTCGCGGTCGACCGGCTCGACGACTCGGGCCCGCCCGCGCACCGGGTGTGGTTGCCCCCGCTGGACGTTCCGCCGTCGCTGACCGAGCTGCTGCCCGCGCTGACCAGGTCCCCGGACCGCGGACTGACCACAGTGGACGCTCAGGAACGCGGGATGTCCGTGCCCGCCGGGATCATCGACCGCCCCTTCGAGCAGCTGCGGGAACCGCTGATCGCCGATCTCGAAGGCGCGGGCGGACACGTCGCGATCATCGGCGGCCCGCAGAGCGGCAAGAGCACGATGGTGCGCACCCTGGTCACCGCGCTCGCGCTGATCCGGACCCCGCGCGAGATCCAGTTCTACTGCCTCGACTTCGGCGGCGGCCTGCTGACGGCGTTGACCGCGCTGCCGCACGTCGGCGGTGTGACCGGCAGGCTGGACACCGAGCGCCTGCACCGCACGATCAAACAGGTGACGTCGCTGCTGGCCGAGCGGGAGCAGCGGTTCGCCGAACTCGGCATCGAGTCCATCGCCGACTTCCGCCGTCGCCGCGCGGCCGGGCAGCTGGCAGGCGAGGAGTACGGCGACGTGTTCCTCGTCGTCGACGGCTGGGCCACGATCCGGCAGGACTTCATGGATCTCGTGCCGACGTTCACGCTGCTCGCCACGCGCGGGCTCAATTACGGCGTCCATCTGGTCATCACCGCGACACGGTCCGGCGAGATCACCGGCGGGCTGCGCGATCAGCTCGGCACCCGGTTCGAACTACGGCTCGGCGACCCGGTCGAGTCGATGATCAACATGCGGGCGGCGGCGACCGTGCCCAAGATCCCGGGACGCGGGCTGACCGAGGACAAGGCGCACTTCCTCACCGCGCTGCCGCGGCTCGGGACCGACGAGGACCCGGCGGCGGGTTCCGCGGCGCTCGTGCACGCGATCGCGCGGGCGTGGCACGGCCCGTCGGCGCCACCGGTGCGGACGCTGCCCGCCGTGCTCGACGTGGCGGATCTGCCACCGGCCGAAGGCGCGCTCCGGATCCCGCTCGGCCTGTCCGGCGAGGACATGAACCCGCTGTGGCACGACTTCACCGAGCATCCGCACCTCGTGGTCGTCGGCGACGACGCGACCGGCAAGACGAACCTGCTGCGGCACATCGCCCGCGGCGTCGTCTCCCGGTACACCCCGGAGCAGGCGCGGATCACCTTCGTCGACACCCGGCGGCAGCTGTTCGACGCCGTCCCCGAGGAGTACCGGCTGGGCTACGCGGTGTCGAAGGACCTGGTGCGCGAGGCGGTCGCCGGTTCGTCGCGGGCGATGGCGAAACGCGTGCCCGGCCCGGAAATCACGCCGGACCGGCTGCCACTGCGCGACTGGTGGACCGGGCCGGAGCTGTTCCTCGTCGTCGACGACCACGACCTGATCGGCACCGACCCGATGGACACCCCGTTCCTCGCCCTGCTCGACCACCTCGCGCACGGCTACGAGATCGGCCTGCACGTCGTCGTCGCGCGCAGTGCCACCACCATCGGCCGGGGCCAGCAGGACCCGCTGCTCAGGCGGCTGGCGGAGATCAACACCCCGGTCGCGCTGCTGTCCTGCCCGCCGTCGGAGGGCCCGCTGTTCAACGACGTCCGGCCGCTGAAGCTGCCGCCCGGCCGCGCGCAGTACGCGACCCGACGCCGGACCGTCCAGGTCCAGACGCCCCACCTCGCCGGTCACTGACTGCACACCCCCGTTACTCTCGACCCCGGTGGGGCGGCAGTGACGGGAAGGTGCAGTGACCGGCGGGCCAGACGAGCTGACACAGACCGCGCCACGGAACCATCGGGTCCTGGTGGTCGAGGACGACCCGACGATGGCCGAGGTGATAGCCGGCTATCTCAGCCATTCCGGGATGCTGGTCGCCGTGGCCAGCGACGGCGTCATGGCGCTGGACAGTTTCTCCGCGTTCAAGCCCGACCTGGTGATCCTGGATCGGATGCTGCCGAGGCTCGACGGCACACACGTGTGCCGTCGACTGCGGGAGATGAGCTCGGTGCCGATCATCCTCGTCACCGCCCTCGGTGAGGAGGATGACCGCATCCACGGCCTCGAACTCGGCGCGGACGACTACGTCACCAAGCCGTTCAGCCCGCGTGAACTGGCCCTGCGCGCCCAGGCGCTGCTCCGGCGTTCCGCCGCGCAGCCGGTCGCCGCGGCCCCGCGGGAACTGCGGGTCGAAGACCTCACCTTCGATCCGGCGACCCGGCACGTCACCAAGGCCGGACGCCCGCTGCGCTTCACCAGCCGCGAACTCGACCTGCTGGAGTTCTTCTTCACCCACGCCGGCCAAACCCTGCGCAAGGACGAACTGATGCAACAGGTCTGGCAGTGGCAGGTCGGCGACACCGCGATGGTGAGCGTCTACGTCCGGCGGCTACGCGAAAAGATCGAAACCGACCCCGCCACCCCGACCATCCTCACCACCGTCTGGGGCGTCGGCTACCGCTTCGGCTGACCACCCGAGTTACGCTTCCAATCACGCGAGTTGCGTCTCCCGTCACGCGAGATCTCCGGCCAATCACGGGAGATCTCGGTTCGCGCACGGGACGTCGCCAGGTACGTTGCGGCGAACTCACGTGATCCGAGGGAGATCTCGCGTGATCAGGCGCGTAACTCACGTGATCAGGCAGGAAGGCGGAGGCTGAAGCGGCAGCCACCGGGGGCGTGGGTGGTCAGGAGGTCACCGCCGTGCTGGCGGACCAGGCCGCGCGTGACCGACAGGGCGGCCTCGCCGGGTTCGGCCGCGCCGAGGGGCTCGCCGCTGGGGAGTCCACCGCAGGCGTCGTCGACGACGATCTCGACGTCGCCCGCGGTGCCGGTCACCAGCACGGTCACCTGCCCGCCCGCCGACGTGTGCCGGACCGCGTGCAGGACCACGTTCGTGAGTGCCCTGGTCAGCACCGCGATGTCGACGGCGACGGTCAGTTCGGGCTCCGGCCGGGTCTGCCGCAACCGCACGCCGCGCTCCAGCGCGAACGAAAGCGCCGTGGCGAGGGCGGAATCGAGCAGTTCGCCGACCGGCACCACCGTCCGGTCCACCCGGCCCGCCCTGCTCTGCGCCTTCGCGAGTTCGAACAGGTCACCCGCCACGCGGTCCAGGCGCCGCGACTGGTGCACGACGCTCGCCGTGTATTTCTCCGGCGAGGCCGCGACGCCGTCGTCCAACGCCTCGGCGGCGGCGCGGATGGCCGCGAGCGGGGTGCGCAGTTCGTGCGAGAGCCCCGTGATCAGGTCACGCTGTGCCTGGCGCAGCGCCGCGCGTTCCCGCTCCGCCTCGGCCAGCCGTCGTCCCGACCGCGCCACTTCCCGCCGCAGGCGGTCGATCTCCGCCCGCAGCGCGCGGCGGGACCCCGGCGCCGCGCGACGTCCGGCCACAGTGGACAGCAAGGCGCGGAACCCCATCGTCATCCCGTCCATTCCACTCCCCGCCCACTCCCCCGGCCAGTCCCAGAAGAAGGGACGCCAGGGCCGCTTTGTGGGACTGCCGGTTCCCTGACACGGCGGGCAAACTGGACGCGCACCCGTCAGCTCGTGAGGAGAGTGGAGCGTGGCACGGCCCGTCCTGTCGGTCAGCCCGGAAGGACCCGAGGGCTACCGGACGATCACCGCCGCACTGGAGTCGGCCCGCCCCGGTTCGGTGATCTCGGTCCATCCCGGGCGGTACCGGGAAAACCTGGTGATCACCAAGGTGGTCACCATCACCGCGGCCGAGGGATCACGCAGCGTCGAACTGGCTCCCGTCCGCGGCAGTGTCGTGCGCGTGACATCGGAAGCCGTGCAGCTGTCCGGGCTCGTTCTCCGCGGCAAGGACGCCGAACTGCCCACTGTGGACGTCCCTCGTGGACAGGCGGCGATGGACGACTGCGAGGTCGTCGGTTCGGCATGGACCGCCGTACTGGCAAGGGAATCGGGCTCACTCGCGATGCGTGGCTGCCGAGTGTCCAATGCGGCCGGTGCGGGCATCGTGGACACTTCGGAGGCCGGAAGTGTCGTCGAGGACAGCCTTTTCGAGCATCTTGGCAGTTCCGCGGTGGTGCTCAGCGACCGCGCCGCCTCGGTCATCCGGCGCTGTGTCATGCGGGACAGCCGGGGCAACGGCGTCTGCGCGAACGCCGAATCGTCCGGCCTCGTCGAGAACTGCCAGATCTCCCGCACCGACAAGCCCGCCATCGCCCTCGAGGCGAGCACCACCACGACCGTCACCGGCACCGTCGTCACCGACGTCGCCATCGGCGCGTACCTGAACACGAGCGGCAGGCCCGTCCTGCGGGACTGTTCCTTCGTGGGCTCCCGCGAACACGGGATCGTCGTCCTCGGCGGGGATCCCGTGGTGCGGGACTGCAAGATCGGCCGGGCCAAGGCACACGGCGTCTTCGTCAAGGACAAGGCCCGCGGCAGCTACGAAAACCTGCGGGTGTTCTCGGCGGGGCGGGCGGCGGTCCACGTCGGCGAACTCGCCGGCCCGGTTTTCCGCGATCTCACCGTGTACGACTGCGCACAGGACGGCGTCGAGCTCACCGACGAATGCGTCGCGGAGTTCGACAAGCTGGAAATCCGCGACGTCGAGGGCACCGCGATCACCGTCCGCGCGGGCGCCAACCCGCTCCTGCGCCGAGTGTCCATTGAGGACGTACGCGGCGATGGTGCCGCCTTCTTCGCCGGTGGGCACGGCAGGCTGGAGGACTCCGATATCACCGGCACCGCCGGGCCGGGCATCCGGATCGGCGACGACGCCGATCCCTGTGTGAGCACCACGATGCTCCACGACCTGCCCGGCGGCGCCGTCGTGATCGAACCCGGTGGCACCGGGCTGCTGCGCGACTGCGAGATCCGCGCCTGCGGCGGCGACGGCGTCAGCGTCGCCGAGCACGCCGAGCTGACCCTGTCGAACAGCAAGGTCCGGGACAACAAGGGACACGGTGTGCTCGTCAGCCCCGGCGGACGCAGCACGCTCACCGGCTGCGAACTGCTCGGCAACGCCCGCGACGGCCTGCACGTCGACACCACCGAGCCGGTCGAGGTCACCGACTGCGTCGCCGTGGGCAACGGCGGTGCCGGCGTCGGACATCCCGGCACGAGCGAACGGCTTTCGGTGGAGAACCTGGAAAGCCGGGACAACCGCGCGGCCGGGGACGACGACACGGAAAGCCTCGGTCCGGTCAAGGAACTGACCGCGCTCGTCGGGCTGGACGGCGTCAAACACCAGGTCACGACCCTGATCAACCTGAACCAGATGGCCAAACGCCGTCAGCGCGCGGGATTGCCCGGCCTGCCGATGAGCAGGCACCTGATCTTCGCGGGCCCGCCGGGCACTGGCAAGACGACCGTCGCGCGCTTGTACGGCACGATCCTCGCGTCGCTCGGCGCACTGCGCAGCGGGCATCTCGTCGAGGTCTCGCGGGCGGATCTGGTCGCGCACATCGTCGGCGGTACCGCGATCAAGACCACCGAGGCGTTCACCAAGGCGCTCGGCGGCGTGCTGTTCATCGACGAGGCGTATACGCTGACCGCGCAGGAATCGGGCAATGGCCCCGATTTCGGCCGCGAGGCCGTCGACACGCTGGTGAAACTCATGGAAGACCATCGCGACGACGTCGTCGTGATCGCGGCCGGGTACTCGGAGCAGATGCGCGGATTCCTCGCCTCCAACCCCGGTCTCGCCTCCCGGTTCAACCGCACCGTCGAATTCGGCAATTACTCGGTGGACGAACTGGTCACCATCGTCGAGCGGACCTGTGCCGCGCACAGCTACCGGCTGGCCGACGACACGCGCGGCGCACTGCGCGAGCACTTCCGGAGCATGCACCGCGGCCCGGATTTCGGCAACGGCCGCGCCGCGCGCAAGCTGTTCGAGGAGATGATCGACCGGCAGGCGGTGCGGCTGGCCGCGCGGCCGGACGCCGGACAGGAGGACCTTTCCCTGCTGTTGCCTTCCGACATCAGCGAGAACGCCGCGTTGCCGCCCGACCGGAAACCGCCGTCCGCACTGTCGCGGCTGCGCGAGATGATCGGGCTCGGCGCGGTGAAGGACACCGTCGAGGATCTGGTGAACCTATTGGAGGCGAACAGAAAGCGCGCCTCCGCGGGCCTGCCGACCCCGCCGATCGGCAATCACGCGGTGTTCGCCGGACCGCCGGGCACCGGCAAGACGACCGTCGCGCGGCTCTACGGCGAACTCCTCGCCGAACTCGGGGTGCTGCCGACCGGGCAGCTGGTCGAGGTCAGCAGGGCCGACATCGTCGGCAAGTACGTCGGGCACACCGCGCGGCTGACCAAGGAGGCGTTCGAGCGGGCGCTGGGCGGCGTCCTGTTCGTCGACGAGGCCTACACGCTGACCTCCCTTGGCGGCAACGACTTCGGCCAGGAAGCGGTCGACACGCTGGTCAAGCTCATGGAGGACCACCGCGACGACGTCGTCGTGATCGTCGCGGGGTACACCGAGGAAATGCGGGAGTTCCTCGCCTCCAATGTGGGTCTGGCGTCGAGGTTCGCCCGCACCGTCGTTTTCACCGACTACGAACCCGCCGAACTGGTCGACATCGTCACGCGCAGCGCGGCCTCCAGCGGCTACGACTGCGGACCGGAGCTGGTGGCGGCACTGCGCGCGCATTTCGAGCAGGTGCCGCATGACCGCTCCTTCGGCAACGCCCGCTATGCGCGTCAGCTCCTGGAATCGGCGATGACCCGCCAGGCCGGGCGGATCACCCGGCTGGATTCGCCCACCCTCGACGACCTGCGCCTGCTCCGCGCCGAGGATCTGCCCGTCCCGGTGGGGTGAAGACCCTTTTCCGGGACTGTCCCCAGTGGACGCGGGACGGCTACCGTCGTGGTGTGCGATCTGCTCTCCGTTGGACGGCCGTGCTCTGTGTGGCGGTGACGCTGGTACTGGGCGCGGCCCCGGCGTCCGCCGCGCCGGAAATGCCGCCGATCACCCAGTCGCTGAACGAGAACCAGGCCTGCCGCACCGCGTCCACAGTGGACACCAACGACCCGCCGTGGGCGCAGGCGAGGCTACGGCCGGAGCGAGCTTGGACGCACACCGACGGCTCCGGCGTCACCGTCGCGGTGCTCGACACCGGTGTGGACGCGACGTCGCCCGCGTTGTCCGGCAAGGTGCAAGGCGCCGGAAAGGACTGCGTCGGGCACGGCACGTTCGTGGCAGGCATCGTCGCCGCCGCGCCCCGTCCCGGCGGCGGCTTCAGCGGCATCGCGCCCGGCGCGCGCGTGCTCTCGGTGCCGGTGACCGACCGGACCGGCGGCACCACCGCCCCCTCGCTCGCGACCGGTATCCGCACGGCTCTCGCGGCGGGCGCGCGGATCGTCCAGGTGTCGGCGGCGGTCGTCGAGCCCTCGCCGGAACTCGCCGACGCGGTCGCCGGAGCCGTCGCGGCCGGCGCCGTGATCGTCGCACCGGCAGCGGTCGCCGCCGGGCGGAAACCGGTGGCCGCGTACCCCGCCGCCTACCCCGGGGTGGTCTCAGTCGCGGCGCTCACCCCGCAGGGCGCGCCGATGCGGACGGATCTCCCGGGAATCCGGGTCGATCTCGCCGCGCCGGGCGCCGCCATCACCGGCCCCGGCCCCGGCGGCCCTGGCCTGTTCACCGCGAGCGGCGACGCCGTCGCGGCGGCCATGGTGTCCGGCACCGCCGCGCTCGTCCGGTCGTACCGGCCCGCGCTGTCCGGCCCGGAAACCGCGCGGCGCCTGAAAGAAACCGCTTACCCACCGGCGGGTGGCATACCGGATCCGTTGCTCGGCAACGGCGTCGTCGACCCGGCCGCGGCGGTCACCGCGGAACTGCCTTCCGGTGCCGCCACGGCCGCGGCGGCACCCGCGGCCGTACGCATGCCCGCACCCGCGGAACGCGGGCCCGAGGTGCTCGCCGGGATCGTCGCCGCGGTGGCGGGCACGATCATCGCGCTCGTGGCGATCGGTGCCGTCGTCCTCCCCCGCGCCCGCCGTCGCGGCTGGCGGGCCGGATGAGGCTCAGCTCGGCGAGCAGCTCACCTTCAGCTGGGCGGACGCGATGTGCCGGTAGTTCGTCTTGCCGTCGCCGGTGTTCCAGTCGAGACCGCTGTTGTTGAGCTTGACCGACAGCCTGCCGGTGTCGATCTTGAACGGCCCGCCGAGGCTCACCCACTGCCCGAGATGGGCGGTCTGATCGACATCCGCCACTCCGACAACGTTGTCGGCCGACGAGGTCAGCGAGTGGAAGACCGAATAGTGCGCTTTCACCGCGCCGACGTGATCGGTGCTGGTGTCGTTCGGGATGTACGCCGAGACCGTGCACTGGCCGACCGTGACGACATCCGAAACGTCGAAGAGCCACTTCGTGTAGGTCTGGGGATCGGGGGAACCGTCGGCGTTGCCCGCCATCGGCACCGCGTCGAAGACGCCCGAACACCCCGCCTCGGTGGAACCGCCCTGGTAGGTGTTCCAGCCCTCGCGGCCCTTCGCGTACTCACCGACCTTCTGGTACGACACCCGGGCGGTGTTGGCGCAGCCCGGCCCCGCGAACACGGCATCGGCCCGCGCCGGGAGGTGCGGCCGACCGGCTCCCGGCACACCAGCGGGATCGCCCGACCTACCGGACGCGGGCGCGCCGCCCAGCGCGTTCGGCGCGGAGGGCGCTCCGGGCATCGGCCGTCCCGCGGGGCCCGGCGCGGGCCCACCGGTCAGCACCGGGACACCGGACACCTCGGTGGCGGGCTCGTTACTCATGCCCGCCTTCGGGTCGTCCCACATTCCGGTGATCAGGAACGGAACGGACACCAGCACCACCGCGGCTCCGGCGAGCGCGATCAGCGCCGGGGTCGACGGCAGCTTGCACCGTTTGCCCGCGGCGGGCGCGGTGCCCTCCGGCGCCGCGGTGGCACGGGCGGCGGTTCCGGACAGGACTTCGAGCGGGACCTTCTCGTAGTCGGGTTCCGGCGCGGACTCGGACCCTGGCACGGGAATCCCGGCTGCGGAACCGGTGTCCTCCACCAGTTTCAGCCGCGCCCGGTCGCCGTCGCCCGCGTCGACGGGCGGGAAGACACGCAGGGTCCGAACTGGTTCGGCTGCGGCCGCGTCCTGCGGGGACGGTAAACGCTGACGGTCGGAATCGGACGCCACAGGTCTCACATACCTCCGAGTAGCCTATACTTCGGCCGCGCCTGGAAACAGATTGTACAGATGCCGGTTCACGCCGTTCTTCACCGCAAGCAAACTCACGAGACCTCGGGAAATCGGCCCGGATGCACCCTCTGCTCGAAATAGCCCTCGTGTCGTTGTGGTGCTCGGTCGCGGTCGCCTTGATCGGTTCCGCTTTCCTGTGGCTGCTGCGCCGGTCCTCGCTCGTGGTGATGATGGTCGTACTCATCGTCATTCCGGTGGCGGGGATCGCGGCGAGCATGTTCGCGCTCGCTTTTATGGAGCGGGTCGCGTATCCGGAACTGCGGGAAATCCTGCTCGCCTGTATTCCGTGCACGGCGGTCTCACTGGTCGTCTGCCTGCTGCTCGGCCGCCGGTTCCTGCACGGCAGCCGCGACCTCGCGCAGGCGGCGCGGAGCATGGGCGTCCAGGGCCGGTTCGCCGCGCCCGCCGGCGACAGTGCCGCCGAATGGGAAGTGCTGAGCCAGGAGCTCGCGGCGATGAGCACCGCGCTCGCCGCGTCGCGGGAACACGAGCGGCTGCTGGAGAGTTCGCGGCGGCAGCTCATCGCGTGGGTCTCGCACGATCTCCGCACTCCGCTCGGCAGCCTGCGCGCGATGGCGGAGGCGCTGCAGGACGGCGTCGCCCCCGACCAGGACCGGTACCACCGGCAGATCCTGCAGGAAACCCAGCGCCTCGACCAGCTGGTCACCGATCTGTTCGACCTCTCCCGCATCCAGTCGCAGTCGCTCACCCTGTCCCTGCGGACGGTGCCGCTCTTCGACCTGATCAGCGACACCGTCTCGGCATGTGAACCGCAGGCACGTGGCCGGGGCGTTCACCTTGCGCCCGGCGGCATCGCGGCGGTCGAGGTCCGCGTCGACGTCCGGCAGCTGTCGCGGGTACTGGGAAACCTGCTCGGCAACGCGATCCGGCACACCCGGCCCGGCGGGACCGTCACGGTGGCCGCCGCCGCCGACGAGAGCCAGGCGGTGATCACAGTGTCGGACGCCTGCGGCGGTATCGCGGCCGAGGATCTCGGCAAGGTCTTCGAGCCGGGCTGGCGAGGCAGCCCGGCTCGCTCCGGGAGCGACACCGGGGGCGGGCTGGGGCTGGCGATCGTGCGCGGGATCGTCGAAGCGCACCATGGCAGCGTCGCGGTGCGGAACATCCCCGGCGGCTGCCGGTTCAGCGTGTCCCTGCCGCCGGCACGCCGGTCAGGCGGCGACTGACACCGGCTCCTGTCCGACGAGCCCGAGTTCCATCGCCTTGCGGGTCAGCTCGGCCTTGTTGCGGACCTCGAGCTTCGCGCGGATCCGTTTGACGTAGGTGTCGACGGTGGCGCTGGAAAGCCCCATCCGGCGGGCGGTCTGGGAATGCGTGTAACCGTTGGCGATCCAGCACAGCACTTCGCGCTCACGCGGGGTCAGCACCGACGGAGGCGCGGGCGTCGATGCAGGCGACGCGGTCAAGGCCTGTCGCGCGTCCGCGGCCACGTACACCGCTCCACGCGCGACCACTGCGAGAGCGTCGAAAAACTCCTGCTCGTCACAACGCGCGTCGACGAATCCCAGCGCCCCGGCCCGCAACAGGTCCGGCACCTGGGCGGCCGCACCCTCGGGCAGGACGACGAGCACCCGGTAGGACCGGCCGAGCCGCTCGACACAGTGCCGCAGCGCTGTGGCGGGCAGCGTGCCACCGTACGCGACGACGGCGACGTCCGCGCCGCGACACGCGGGCGCGCGGGTAAGCAGGGCCGCGATGGCCTCGCATGCCTCTGGACGATCGGAAAACACGGTCACCTCGGACGACATGCTCACGAGCAACGCAACTCACTTCCGTACGGCTTATCCGCGACCGGCGCGGAACAGGAGTGTCGGCTTCCCCTCACGGGGACTTCCCGACGTTAACCGGGGAAAGCGGCACAAAAGAAGACCCGCGGCCCAGCTGTAAAAGTCAGTCGGACCTTGAAAGAATCTGTAAGAAAAAGCCGGGCGGAAAAGGACATTTCCCGCCGGAATCGGCTGCGACACCGCTGGGATTGTCTCACGGCGGGCGCGTGGATGGCCAACTCGTGTCTACCAGGTCACCGCCGGGTCACGCCCCGGAATTCTTTTTCCGGCAGCGTTGAACAGTTCATCTTCGCACCGCCCGCGTCAGTGGGTCCGCAGCCATTCGGCGCTCTGGGCGGCGACCAGCGCGGTCAAGTCCCCGAGCGCCAGGTTGAAATCCTTGACGTGCAGCCCGAGCCCCTGTCCGGTCCCCGGGCCGCCGATCTGCGCGTCGCCGCCGCGGACCTGCAGCCAGCTGGCGTTACCGCCCGGGTATTCGCGGAACAGGCACTGACCGCTCACCAGGCCCGGGTAGCGCGCGTAGCCGGTCGGGTGAGTCGTCAACGTCGTCCCGGCGAGCAACAGCGCCAGATGGCCGCCCGGCAGGAGCGGATTACCTTCCACCAGCCGCTGGGTCGGCAGGCGCGCGTCGAGGTCCGCCGAGGCGTCGGCGGGCGCGCCGGTCAGGAGGGTGGCGGGGTTGAGGCACAGAATGCGATGGCCTGGTTTGGCGAGCACGCCGAACACCGAGTCCGGTGGGAGCGTCCGGTCGCCGGGCTGTTTGTACGACGAGTAGCCGGTGACGCATCCGGTGGGCACCGGCTGGGCCGCCGACGCGCGGGCGCAGACGGGCACGTACTGGAAGGCCGCGTCCGGATCGGCACCACCGCCCGCCGGACGGTCGATCGGGACCGGGACGTTCCCGCCGAGCAGCAGCGCCGAAACGAGCGAAGGCTGGACGTCGGGCCGTCCGTCGACGCGGTCGCGGATCAGGCTCGCGACGTCGGCGGCTCCCTGCGAATGGCCGAGCAGGACGACCCCGCGACGCCGGTGCGTCACCGGATCGACGTTGTAGTCGCGCCAGTAGGTGTCCCACGCCTGCTCGACGTCACGCAGACCCAGCGCGTAGTCGGGAGTCGTGCGAGTGGCGACGCCGACGACGTGCGCGGCCAGCGACGCCTGCCGGTACGACGGCACGAACATCCGGCACCGGCCGAGCAGCGGACCGGCCTGCGCGAGCGTGACGGCCATCTGGTCGTCGCCCCGCGCGGGCGGCAGCGAACCGAGCTGCGGCAACGGATTGGGGAGCACGTTGACGGTGGGATAGACGAAAAAGCAGTCGACCGGCGGCGCGGAAGGGGATTCGAACGGCTCGACGCCGGTGCGTCCGTCCGCCTCGACCCGGGTGACGTCGAGCGGCACCCGTCCGTGGGACATCGGGTAACCCGCGGTGAACTTTCCGCCGGGTTCGGCGGCTTGTGACTCACCGGTCAGGGTTTGGTTGCAGGGATTGGCGACCAAGCCGGGACGGCACAACCACACCGGGTGAGCGAGCGGGGCGCCGGTTTCGGCATTCGCCGGTACCGCGCCGAGAAGTCCGAGCCCGGTGAGGAGCGCGAGCAGGACGGCCACCTTCCGGCGGTATCGCAAGAAAGTCCGGCGCATGGCGTCCCCTTCCGGTGCGGGATTTCCCGGACGTACTGTGGCAGAGTGGCGCGGCGAGCGGGAGGTGAGAGGTGACGTCACGGAATCCGTTGCGCTGGCTGGCCCGCTGGGCGGACTGGTTCGAGGAGCGCGGCGTGTACGTGCCGGGTGAGGAGAACCGCTCGGTCGATCCGGTCCGTGACTTCGGGTGGCTGATAACCGCCTGGTTCTTCGGGGTCGCGCTCTTCATCTTCCTCTTCGCCTTCGCCATCTGAGCCGCCTTCGCCGGCTGAGCCGGAAAGCGCCTCCAGAAAGCGCGACCACGCCACTGTGAGTTCGGTCACCGGGGGTGCCGTTCCGATCACGGATCGGCCACGGGTGTACACCAGGTCCGCGTCAACACCCCGCTTCCGCTCGTACGCGCGCGAGAAGGCGGCCAGAGTGGAGCGGGTTCGGCTCGCCACCTAGGCCGAACGGCCGAACCTGCACCCCGACTGGAGTAACCGAGATGGCGCCCCCGCGCACCCCGAAAGCCCTGCTCGCCGCCTGTGTGCTCTTCACGGCGGTGGCCTGCGGGGTTCCCGCGCGGGAGGGGACGGCGGCACTCGGCGCGGGCGGGGCCCCGGCGGGCTCGCCCGCCGCGCAGGCCGGGCACGACCTGCGGTTCGGCACCGATCACCGGTTCGCGAGCGGAGTGTCGTTCGTGGTCTCGGCGCCGAAGTCGTTCCAGCCGAGCAGCGCGGCGTACCCGCCGAGCCCGCGCGGTGCGGCGTTCGACATCGAGGTCGTCAACAACGGTGTCGAGACGTACCGGCTCTCCGGCCTTTCGGTGACCGCGACGATCGGCGACGCGCCCGCGAAACAGCTCGTCGACGCGACGCAAGGATTCACCGGCGTCTACGACGCGGGCAAGGACGTCCTCCCGGGACGTTCGGCGCGGATCACCCTGGCGTTCGCCGCGCCGACGCAGCCGGTGCAGATGCGCCTGCAGTTGCGGCCGAGTGCCACGGACCCGACGGTGGCCACCTATTGCGGGCCCGCGTGAATGTCGGTGCCAGGCGTTACTCTTCGGCCATGACCGAGCGACTTACCCCCGGCGACCCCGCGCCGGACTTCACCCTGCCCGACAGCGAGGGCAAGAACGTCTCGCTGAGCGACTTCCGCGGTCAGTCCGTGGTCGTGTACTTCTACCCGGCGGCGGGCACGCCCGGCTGCACCAAGCAAGCCTGCGACTTCCGCGACAACCTGGCGGAGCTGAACGACGCCGGATATCAGGTACTGGGCATCTCGCCGGACAAGCCGGAGAAGCTCGCGAAGTTCGTCGCGGCGGAGAAGCTGACCTTCCCGCTGCTTTCGGACCCGGACAAGAAGGTGCTCACCGAGTGGTCCGCGTTCGGGGAGAAGAAGAACTACGGGCGGATCGTGCAGGGCGTGATCCGCTCGACGTTCATCGTGGACGCCGACGGCAAGATCGCGAAGGCGGCCTACAACGTCCGTGCCACCGGCCATGTCGCCAAACTGATCAAGGATCTCGGCATCGCCTCCTGAGCGTCGTCAGCCCGGCAGCCGCAGCGTGAACGTCGAGCCCGCACCGGGAACGCTGGCAGCGGTCACGGTCCCGCCGTGTGCCTCCGCGAGCTTGCGGACGATGGCGAGCCCGAGGCCGCTGCCACCGGACTGGCGGGCCCGCGACCGGTCGGCCCGCCAGAACCGGTCGAACACGTGCGGTAGATCCTCTTCGCCGATCCCGGTTCCGGTGTCGGCGACCTCGAAGACGACGTCTTCCCCGTCGCGTTTGCCCCGCACCGAAACCGTGCCCCCGGCAGGCGTGTGGCGGACGGCGTTGGACACGAGGTTGTCGAGTGCCTGGCGCAACCGGACCGGATCCGCCGTCAGGTCCGGATCGGCCAGCGGCGAGACGGACAACGTGACCCCGGCGGCCTCGGCACGCGGGACGTGCGCGGCGGCAACCTGGGTCAACAGCGTGTTCGCGTCCAGCGGTTCCGGATGCACCCGGAGTTCGCCCGCGTCGGCCAGCGCGAGATCCTGCAGGTCGTCGACGATGTGCTGCAGGTGCACGGCCTGTTCGTGCAACAGCGCCAGGAGTTCGTCATCGGGCTGCGCGACGCCGTCCTGCACCGCCTCGATCCAGCCGCGGATGTTACTCAGCGGCGTCCGTAGTTCGTGCGCGATGTCGCTGACCATGCCCCGGCGCGTCGCCTCGAGCCGTTCCCGCGCCGCGGACATGTCGTTGAACGCGGTGGCCAGCCGCGCGATCTCGTCCCTGCCCCTGACCTCGACCCGTGCGCCCGTCTCCCCCGCCTCCATCCGCTGCGCGGCACCGGTGAGCGCGCGCAGCGGCCGGATCAGCCGGATCCCCGCCAGCACGGTGACGGCGACGGCGATGACCAGCACCGCGCCCGCGACGGCGGCGAGCCGGACCTTGTTCTCCGCCGACAACGTGAACCCGCTCGGCTGATCGTCACCGGCGCTCATGAGGTAGAGCGACGCGGCGGGCGCGACGTAGGGCGTCAGCTGTTCGCGGCGGCTCGCGGCGATACAGGAGTCGACAGCCGGGTCCGGCCCGCTGGGCCGAACCTCCTTCCGTACCCAGGTGAAACCGAGCATCATCTGGACCGGTGGCCTGCCCGCCCGGCCGAGACACTCGTTGACCAGGCCGGTCAGCTTGTCCAGCGCGGCCTGTTCGGTCTTGGTGGGTACATCGAAGCCGAACGGCACCAGGGCGTGGACGGGTTCCGGAGTGAAGACCTTGGAGCAGTACGAAAGTGTGTAGGGATCGGAGGATTCGACACGGGTGCGGCCGTTCGGCTCGGTGACCAGCGAACCGCTGCCGCCGTTCTTCCGCACGCAGCTCAGCGCGCGAGCACCCGCCTGTGCCAGGAACTCCCGCTCGTCGGGGGCCAGCGCGTACGGGCCGACGGCGTCGGGGTCGATACGGTCGGTGCTCGTGGAGACGCCGAGCCCGGCGTCGACGGACAGCGGATCGACGACCACCGACGGCTGTTTCGGCAACGGTCCCGGCCGGGGCGCGGAATCGGCGATCGTGCCGCCGGACGACGTCGCCAGCACGATCCGCCTGCCGGACGACCGCCCGAGCGACTGGACGAGCGCGGGCACGTCCCGCCAGTCCGGATGAGTGGCCGCGTACTTCAGCACGTCCTGGTAGATCCTGCTGTCCTCGGCGAGTGCCTGGCCCTGCTCCTGCCGGATCGCCCCGGAAGTGGTGCGGGCGGCGAGCCAGGCGGTGGCGGCGATCGAGCAGAGCACGATCAGCGCCGACACCGCGAGCAGCCGGACCAGCAGGCTACGCGCCATTCGACGGCCCCGCGGTCAGCTTGTAGCCGACGCCGTAGACGGTGAGCAGCCGCGTCGGCTTCCGGGGCTGTGCCTCGATTTTCTTGCGCAGGTTCATCACGTGGACATCGATCGCGCGGTGGGTGATGTAGCGGTCGAAACCGTGCAGCCGTTCCAGCAGCTGGCCGCGGGTGAACACCCGGTCCGGCTGCGCGGCCATGACCTCGAGCAGCCGGAACTCGCCGGGCGTGCACTCGATCGGACGGCCGTCCGCGGTGACCTCGTGGCGGATCGGGTCGACGGTGATCCCGCCGACGCGCAGCGCGGCATCCGCCCCGTGCGCGGCTTTCGTGCGCCGCAACAACGTCCGCACCCTGGCCACCAGCTCGCGGGGGCTGAACGGTTTGGTCATGTAGTCGTCCGCGCCGAGGTCGAGACCACGCAGCAGATCGTCCTCTGTGGACCGTGCGGTGAGCATCAGCACCGGGATGTCCGATTCGGCGCGGAGCGTGCGGCAGACGGTCAGGCCGTCCATCCCCGGCAGCATCACGTCCAGCACGAGCAGATCCGGCGGATCGCGACGGACGCGGGCGAGTGCCTCGCGGCCGTCCGGCACCACGACGACCAGGTGCTGCTCCCGTTCGAGGTAGCGGCGGACGAGTTCCGCCTGCTTCTCGTCGTCCTCGGCCAGCACGATGTGGGCACACATGACGCCGAGAATAGAGTGTGGAGAGGCCACCCGGATGCGGGCTTGTCCCGGCCGCCATTCGCCGGAATCATGCCCCCACCGAATGCTTGGGGAGGGCATGTGGCCGGGCTGGAGACTTTCGCGCTCAAACTGGGCGGCACCATCGCGACGCACGCCGCGAAATCGTGGCTGCAGCGGCGCAAGGACCGGTTCGAACGTGCGGCCGACCTGGCGGAACTCGCCGCGCAGGAGCTCAAAGGACCGCTGGAGCAGCGGAAACTGGAGAACCTGGTCCAGACGATCGGGACCCAGGTGGCCGAGCAGCTGGAACCGGTGCTGGCCGACCGGTTCGCCACCCTGCCGGGCAACGAGGTCAACGCCGCCTTCCTCGCCGTCGAGGACGCCCTGAACGAGGCGGATCTTTCGGACGAAGCGCTACTCTCCGACGACCTTTCCCCGGAGAAACTCGCCCGGCGGGTCCGTGAGGGCCTCCCCGACCTCGCCGAACAACGGACGCTCGCACCCCGCGCGACCGCCTTGTACGAACTGGCGCTCGACCTGTCCTGCCGCCATCTCGTGCAGATCATCCGGCATCTGCCGTCGTTCCAGCCCCGGACGCTGGTCGAGCTGCTCGGCAGGCTGAGCCGTCAGTCCGAGCAGCTGGAGGAACTGCTCGCGCGGCTACCGAAGACCGCTCTCGACGCCCCTGTCGACACCGACAGCGAGTTCCGCGCGGAGTATCTGGACCTGCTGGCGCGCAAGCTCGACCGGCTGGAACTGCTCGGCCTGCCGATGGACGACCAGCCCGCGCTGCCGTTGTCCGTCGCGTATCTGAGCCTGAGCGTGTCAGCGACGAGCGAGGGGCCTCGGCTGCGCGATCACGGGCCGGACGAGCTGTGGTTCGACAAACGCCATCGCCGGGACGGCCCCGCCACCATGCGTGTGGAGACCGCGATCGGCGGCCAGCTCCGGACGCTGGTCCGTGGCGAGGCGGGCTCGGGCAAGACGACCCTGCTCGACTGGCTCGCCGTCACCGCCGCGCGCGGCGGATTCACCGGCAAACTGGCCGACTGGAACGGCTATGTCGCCTTCCCGGTCCGGCTACGGAGTTTCGCCGCCGAGCCACCTCCCGGGCACGAGGACTTCGTCGCGCACGTCACGCCCACGTTGGCGAGCAAGATGCCCCGGGACTGGACGCGCCGGGTCCTCGACAGCGGTAAGGCCATGGTGCTGGTCGACGGCGTCGACGAGGTGGGTGCGTCGCATCGCCGGGAAATCCGGAACTGGCTCAACGAGCTGACCCTCACCTTCCCGAAGGCGCGGTTCGTCGTCACCTCACGAACGGCCGCTGCGGACCAGAACTGGTTGCGCCAGCAGGGTTTCGGCTCGGTCCTGCTGGAACCGATGTCCGCCGACGACATCCAGACACTCACCGAACGCTGGCACCAGGCGGCGAGCGGCACAGCCCGCCACGACGTCGATCTGGCTGCCGTCCAGCGGCGCCTGCTCAACCAGCTCGACAGCCACCCCCAGCTGCGCAAACTCGCCGCGAGCCCGCTCCTGTGCGCCATGCTGTGCGCGCTCAACCTCGCGCACCGGTCGGAACTGCCGCGTGACCGGATGGATCTGTACCGCAAGGCCATGGCGATGCTGATGCACCTGCGGGACACCGAACGCGGCATCGCGGTGCTGCTGACCGAATCGCAGAAACAGGTGCTGCTCGGTGATCTGGCTTGGCGGCTGACGTTGGCGGGCAAGGTCGAACTGCCCCGGGAGAAGGTCTCCGAGCACGTTACGCGCCGCCTCCGTTCAGTGCCGCGCGTCGATCACGAGCCCGCCGCTGTGCTCGATCATCTGGTGGAACGCAGCGGTGTGCTGCGGGAGCCAGTGCGTGGCCGGATCGACTTCGTGCACCGGACGTTCCAGGAGTACCTGGCCGCGAGCGAGGCGACCGAGCACGATTATCTGGACGTGCTGGTCAGCCACGCGCATCTGGACACGTGGTGGGAAACCACGATCATGGCTTGTGGGCACGCGAAGCACCACCAGGTCGGCGAGCTGTTGCGCGGGATTCTGGACCGGGCGGATGCCGAATCGCGCTATGCCCGGCGCCTGCGGCTCCTCGCCGCGGCTTGCCTCGAGACGGTGAGCGATGTCGACCCCGAGGTGCTCGCCCGGGTGGAGGGCGTGATCCAGACGAAGCTGGTACCGCCGAGGAATATCCGGGAGACGCGGTCGCTCTCGACGATCGGGCCGCGCATCCTGCGCTATCTACCGTCTACTTTGGATAGTCTGACCGAGAGCGCCGCCGCAGCCACCGTCCGGGCCGCGGCATTGACCGGCGGCTCCGAGGCACTGGCAACGCTGAAGCGATACGCACCGGACCCTCGCCCTGCCGTACAGCGGCAACTCGCGTCTGTTTGGCGATACTTCGATCCTCAGAACTATGTAAACGAAGTCCTGACGAACGCCCCACTCGACGAGGGTGAAATCACCATCACGACAGGTCGACTATTACCCTACGCCAAACAGTTGTCACAGCTAAGCGGACTGCGCGCTGCACTCAACAGCACCGAGGAATACACCGACCTACTACAGTTTTCCGGCATCCCGCACCTAAAAACACTGAACGCGACCTTCCGGCGCACCGCAGACGTAGACCTGAGCCCAATTTCCGAACACGATCATCTTGAAATGCTGACACTCATGTTCGCAGGAACATTTACTAACATCGCAAAGTTGAAGAGGCTGGCGAATCTGAACTTCTTGTACCTACTTCCCAAGAAGCCCCTCCGCAGCATAACAGCACTAGGAGACATGGAGGGTCTCCAATACCTGGGCCTTATGCATGCTCGCGATATCGAGGCACTTGCAGACCTTCCGAAGCTGGATCACCTCTACCTCAACGGCTGCACACACGACATAATGCCGACCGCCAAGCCACTGTCCAGTGTGTCAATTCTCGTGCTTTACGACAGCCCCGTCAAGAATATGCTACAATATCTCACCGATACATTTCCAAATCTGAAGAAACTCACACTCGGATACTGCATCCTCCACGATTTGAGTGCACTGAGCGAACTTCCCTTGACCAGCGTCGAATTCCAGGACGCTACCGTTGGCGACCTACGACCATTGGCAGCGATACCCACCTTGAAGCAGATCGAGTTCACCCGACTCCACTCGAATATCGATCTCTCCCCACTGGCCGACCTCGACCTGCACATCGAGGTAGACACGGTGGGGGACATAACCGGCCTGGACCGGCTCGGTCCTGGCGTAAAGCTGAAGATCTACTAACCGGCGAGCTTGCGCAGGTCCGGCAGCAGAGCACGCAACGCACGGCCCCGGTGCGAATCGGCGTCCTTCTCCTCCGGCGACAGCTCCGCCGATGTCCGCGTCTCACCGTCCGGCACGAAGATCGGGTCGTAACCAAACCCGTTGGTACCACGGCGTTCCCGCACCAGCGAGCCCCGCCATTCACCGCGCACCACGGTTTCCGTCCCGTCCGGCAGGACAAGAGCCGCCGCACACACGAACGCGGCACCCATCCGCTCGTCCGGGGTGTCCGAAAGCTGTGCCAGGACGAGATCGAGATTCGCCTCGTCGTTACCGTGCTTCCCGGACCAGCGCGCGGAAAGCACGCCCGGCATCCCGTTCAGCGCGTCGACGGAGATGCCCGAGTCGTCCGCGATCGCGGGCAGGCCGGTCGCCGCGACGGCGTCGCGGGCCTTCGCGACGGCGTTGCCCTCGAAGTCCGGGGCCGTCTCCGGCGCCTCGGGGAACTCCTCGACGTCGGCGAGACCGATGACCTCGATGCCCTGAATGCCCTCGGCGTCCAGGATCCGCCGCAGCTCGCCGAGTTTCTTCGCGTTCCGGGTCGCCAGCAGCAGTCGGGTCACTTCGAGCCCTTCTTCTTGTCCGGCCGCGGCTCCGGCAGCTCGCCGGGGTAGGGCAGCGCCAGTGCCTCCTTCTGCAGCCGCGTCAGCTCCGCGCAGCCCGCCTGTGCCATGTCCAGCATCGTGTCCAAAGTGGACCGCGCGAACGTCGCGCCCTCGCCGGTACCCTGTACCTCGACGAGCGTGCCCGCGTCGGTCGCGACGACGTTCATGTCGACCTCGGCCCGCGAGTCCTCCTCGTACGGCAGGTCCAGCCGCACGCGCCCGTCGACGACGCCGACGCTGACCGCGGCGACAGACGAGGACAGCGGCTGCGGGTCGGCCAGCCGGTTCGCCGCGCCGAGCCAGGTGACGGCGTCCGCGAGCGCGACATAGCCACCGGTCACCGCGGCCGTGCGGGTGCCACCGTCGGCCTGGATGACGTCGCAGTCGATGACGATCGTGTTCTCGCCGAGCGCGGCCAGATCGATGCACGCGCGCAGCGACCGGCCGATCAGCCGGGAAATCTCGTGGGTACGCCCGCCGATGCGACCCTTGACGGACTCACGGTCGCCGCGGGTGTTCGTCGCCGAGGGCAGCATCGCGTACTCGGCCGTCACCCAGCCCAGCCCGGACCCGGCACGCCAGCGTGGCACACCTTCGGTGACGCTCGCCGCGCACAGCACGCGCGTGTCGCCGAACTCGATCAGCACCGAACCCGCGGGCCACCGCTGGAAACCCCGGGTGATCTTGACGTCGCGCAGCTGGTCGTCGTTCCTGCCATCTTTTCTCGCCACGCCTTGCACTCTAGGGCGTCGCTCCCGGAGCCCCGTCCCCGGACCGCGAGGGCGTCTGGAAGGACACCGTGCCCTGCGCCGCGGCGACCTGACGACCGTCGTTCTCGACGTCGATCCGCACGATCGCGACCGAACGCCGCCTGGCCAGGATCGTCGCCGTCGCCCGCACCACCCCGGCACGCACGGGCGCGAGGAAGTTCATCTTGAACTCAAGGGTGGCCGGCCAGGTGCCCGCCTCGACGTGCGGCAGCAGCACCGAACCGAGGCTGTGGTCGACGAGCGCCGCCACCACCCCGCCGTGCTGGATCCCGAACTGCGACCGGAACTCCGGCCGCACGGTGAGCTCGAAACAGCCGTGCCGGTCGCTCAGTTCGACGGTGGTGATGCCCAGCGTGCCGGGAAACTCCCCGAACACCGCCGGATCCGTGCGCAGCAACTGGTCGTGCCCGTCGGGGTTGAGGAACCCTTCACCGATCGCCTCAGACGTCATAGACCGCGCCCTGCTCGACGAGTTCGGCGTTCGGGAAGATCGCCTTCGCCTCGGCCAGCACGGCGTCGCGGTCGGTCCAGGGGGCGACGTGCGTGAGCAGCAGCCGTCCGGCGCCGGCGTCCTTGGCCAGTTCGCCGGCCTGCTTGCCCGACAGGTGCACCCCCGCCGGCCGGTCCGCGGAGTCGGTCCAGGACGCCTCCGACAGCAGGACGTCGACGCCGTCGGCCAGCTCGCCCAGCGCCGCGCACGGGCCGGTGTCCCCGGTGTAGGCGAGAATCCTGCCCCCGTAGGAGATCCGCAGGCCGAAGGCGGGCGTCGGATGATCGACCGGCACCGCGGTGACCTCGAACGGGCCGATCAGCGTCCGCTCGTCCCGCAGCGGATGGAACGCGAAGACGTCCGAAAGATCGGTCTCGGCGCGTTCGGTCTCGTTCGGCGCGTAGGCGTTCGCGAGCCGCCACGGCGCGTCCACCGGAGCGTGCACCGGCAGCCGCCGCGGCCTGGCCGGGTAGGGCGGCGCCGGATGGTAGCGGCGCAACACGGTGAGCGCGCTGACGTCCGCGCAGTGGTCCGGATGCAGGTGGCTGAGCACCAGCGCGTCGAGGTCGAACGGGTCGGCGACAGTCTGGAGCTGCGCGAGTGTCCCGTTGCCGAGCTCGATGGCCAGCAGGAAGCCCTCCGCCTCGAGCAGGTAGCCGGACGCGGCGGTGTTCGGCCCGGGGATGCTGCCCGAGCAGCCGAGGATCGTCAGTCGCACCACGCCACCCTAAGCGTCCGGAACCTTTTCTACCCGCCAGTAGGAGCAAGCACACCCGGCGCGAACCCCATGAAACGCTGGGCGAGCCGCGCGAACGGCTCGGCCGACCCGGTCGCGACGAACTCGTGCCGGGGCGGGGTCTCCCGCTCGGCGAGCAGTTCGCGTTCGGTGAGCACGCGGACGAGGTCCTTCGCGGTCTCCTCCGCGCTCGACACCAGCGTCACCTCGGGCCCCATCACGATCTGCAACACCCCGGCCAACAGCGGGTAATGCGTGCAGCCCATGACGAGCGTGTCGACGTCGGCGTCGAGCAGCGGCTCCAGGTAGCCCTGGGCGAGCCCGAGCACCTGCCTGCCGGTCGTGATCCCCCGCTCGACGAAGTCCACGAACCGCGGGCAGGCGACGCTGGTGAGCCGGATGTCCGGGGCGGCGGCGAACGCGTCGTCGTAGGCGAGCGAACGAACGGTCCCCTCGGTGCCGATGACCCCGACCCGCCCGGTGTGGGTCACGCGCGCGGCCCGCCGCGCGGCGGGGAGGACGACCTCGACGACCGGGATGTCGTAGCGCTCGCGGGCGTCGCGCAGGCAGGCCGCCGACGCCGTGTTGCACGCGATGACCAGCGCCTTCACCCCGCTCTCGACGAGTTCGTCGAACCGCTCGAGCGCGTACTCGCGCGCGGTGGCGATGGGCAGCGGGCCGTAGGGGTTCCGCGCGGTGTCGCCGACGTACCGCAGCTGTTCACCGGGGAGCTGTTCGAGGATCGCCCTCGCGACGGTGAGCCCTCCGACGCCGGAATCGAAAACGCCGATCGGGGCGTCGACGGGCGCTGAACTCACACCCCGAGGTTACCCGGGCCGCCGGGCGTGACCTTCTTGGCCTTGTCCGCTCGGGCCATGAGCCAGGCCGCGAGCACCCCGGACAGCGCCCCGAACAGGTGTCCCTGCCAGGAGATGCCGGGATTGCCCGGCAACAGGCCCCACAGCATCCCGCTCCACACGCCGAGCAGGACCACCGCGACCAGTATCTGCCCGAACGCCCGGTTGAAGATGCCCCGGACCAGCAGGAACGCGAGCCAGCCGAAGGCGAGCCCGGACGCGCCGACCGTCACCGCGTCCGACGGCCCGACCAGCCAGACCCCGAGGCCGGACACCACCCAGATGATCGCCGTCACGATCGCCCAGCGGCCGATCCCGGCGGCCATCGCGAGGAAGCTGAAGATCAGCACCGGGACGGTGTTCGAGAACAAGTGCGACCACCCCGCGTGCAGCAGCGGGGCCCACAGGACGCCGTCGAGCCCGGACAGCTCGCGTGAGTGGATGCCGGCCAGGTCCAGCCGCGCCGGGAGGATCGCGTCCACCAGCTCGACGAGGTAGAGCAGCGCGGTGAAGGACAGCGCGACGATCGCGGCCGCCTTCGGGTTCGGCGGCAGGACACGTTTGGCCGGATCGGTGACGGGCGCGCCACCGGGCGACGGCTCGGGCAAAGTGCTCACATCACCCAGGCTACGTCGGCGATCGGCGGCCCACCTCGGGTGAAATCCCTGATCCGCACCCCGGCGTCCCCGATATCCGCGCCAGGTTTGTCGGTGCCCGCCGCTAGCCTGCGCGACATGGGGAATCTCGACGTCACCGCCTACCTGCACCGGCTCGGCTGCGCGGCCGAGCCGCCGAGCGCGGACGCCCTGCGGCGGCTGCACAGCGCGCACATCGAACGCGTCCCGTACGAGGCGCTGGAGATCGCGCTCGAACGCGTCACGCCATTGGCACCGGAAGCGTCGCTGGCACGGATCCTGCGGGGCCGGGGCGGCTACTGCTATCACCTCAACGGCGCGTTCTCCGCGCTGCTGCGCGCACTCGGCTACCAGGTCACGCGGCACCTCTGCGGAGTGCAGAGCAGCGCCGAGGACTCGCCGAACCTCAACCGCAGCCATCTGGGGCTGACCGTCACCGGCCTGCCGGACGATCCGGAGACGACGTGGTTCGCCGACGTCGGGCTCGGTGACGGGCTGTATGAGCCGGTGCCCCTGCGGTACGGCGAGTTCTCCCAGGGCCCGCACACCTACCGGCTGCGTGCCTCCGACGTCGTCCCCGGCGGCTGGCGGTTCGACCACGACCCGGCGGGCAGCTTCGTCGGGATGGACTTCGCGCCTGGCGCGGCCGAGATGCCCGATTTCACGGAACGGCACCACTGGCTGTCCACGTCGCCGGAGTCCGGGTTCGTCCGGGTGTGCGTAGTGCAAAGCCTCGATTCCCGCGGCGTCGACACGCTGCGGGCGCTCACCCTCAGCCGCAGCGGTGACGTCGAGACGAAGGCGGTCCTGGAGTCACCTGGGGACTGGTGGACGGCGCTCGCCGACGTCTTCGGCATCCCGGCCGAGGCGTTCACCGGCGAGGAGCGGGAGCGCCTGTGGCGCCTGGTCCTCGGCCAGCACGAGGCTCACCTGGCCGGGGCGGCGGGGAGCGAGGTGGTGCCCAGCGCGTAGTCGGCCGCGGTCTCGGCGTGCAGCCGGGTCGTCGGGAAGGTCGGTACCGGGCTGTCGCCGGCGCCGACCAGCAGCTCGATCTCGGTGCAGCCGTAGATCACGCCCTCGGCCCCGGCCCCGGCCAGCCGCCGGATGATCGCGCGGTAGGCCTCCCGGGACTCCTCGGTGACCACGCCGAGCACCAGTTCGTCGTAGATGATCCGGTGCACACGTTCGGCGTCATCGGGTTCTGGCACCAGGACATCGAGACCGTGCGCGGCGAGCCGTTCGCGATAGAACGGCTGGGCCATGGTGAACCCGGTCCCGAGCAGGCCGACGCGCTTCAGCCCGGCGTCGAGGATCGCTTTCGCGGTCGTGTCGGCGAGGTGCAGCAGCGGGATGCCGAGACCTTCGGTGAGCCGGTCGGCGACCTTGTGCATGGTGTTGGTGCACAGCACGACGAAGTCGGCGCCCGCGGCCTCCAGCGCCCGCGCCGCGCGGTTGAGTTCCGCGCCGGCGTCGTCCCAGCGCCCCTCGGCCTGCATCGCCTCGATTTCCGCGAAGTCGACCGAGTACAACACCGTGCGCGCGGAGTGGAAGCCACCTCGCACGGCCTTGACCCGCTCGTTGACGAGCCGGTAGTACTCAGCCGACGACTCCCAGCTCATCCCGCCCAGCAACCCGATGGTCTTCATCCGGCCAGTCTGCCGGTCCCGTGTTCGCCGTGGCCCCAGCGCCCACTTCGAGAGTGGAGGGCGAAGCTAGGCCCAGAGCTGGCCGTCGAGGCGTTCGGCGGCTTCGTCGAGGGAGCCGGAGTAGGCGCCGGTGGACAGGTACTTCCACCCGGCGTCGGCGACCACGAAGGCGACGTCGGCAGGCTCGCCACGTGCTGCCGCCTTCTCGGCCACGGCGAGCGCCGCGTGCAGCACCGCGCCGGTGGAGATCCCGGCGAAGATGCCCTCGTGCTCCAGCAGTTCGCGGGTGCGGCGCAAGGCGTCGTACGCGCCGACCGAGTACCGTCCATTGAGGACGGACGGATCGTACAGCTCGGGCACGAATCCCTCGTCGAGATTGCGCAGCCCGTACACCAGCTCGCCGTAGCGCGGCTCGGCGGCGATGATCTGCACCTCCGGCTTCGCCTCGTGCAGATAGCGCCCGACACCGACGAGGGTGCCCGTCGTGCCCAGACCGCCGACGAAGTGGGTCAGCGTCGGCAGGTCCTTCAGCAGCTCGGGGCCGGTGCCGCGGTAGTGCGCGTCGGCGTTGGCCGGGTTGCCGTACTGGTAGAGCATGACCCAGTCCGGATTGGCCTCGGCCAGCTCCTTCGCGCGGCGCACGGCCTCGTTGGACCCGCCCGCGGCCGGGGAGAACACGATCCGCGCGCCGTACGCCTGCAGCAGCTGCTTGCGCTCGGCCGAGGTGTTCTCCGGCATCACGCACACCAGGCCGTAGCCCTTGAGCTTCGCGGCCATGGCCAGCGAGATCCCGGTGTTGCCCGAGGTGGGCTCCAGGATCGTCGAACCGCGCCGGAGTATGCCTTCGCGCTCGGCGGCCTCGATCATCGCCAGCGCGGGGCGGTCCTTGATCGAACCGGTCGGGTTGCGGTCCTCCAGCTTCGCCCACAACCGGACGTCGTGGGTCGGGGACAGCCGCGGCAACCCGACCAGCGGAGTTCCGCCGAGCGCGTCGAGCAGGGACTCGAAGCGAGCCATGGCTCAGCCGCCCGCCACGGCGGGGAGGATGGTCAGGGTGTCGCCGTCCTTGACCTCGGCGCCGAGGCCGCCGGCGAAGCGGACGTCCTCGTCGTTGACGTAGACGTTGATGAAGCGGTGCAGCTTCTCCTCCTTGACCAGGCGCGCCTTGATCCCGGCGTGGCGCGACTCGACGTCGTCGATGACCTCGAGGACAGTGCTGCCCGCCGCCTCGACGGACTTCTCGCCGCCGGTGTGGGTGCGCAGGATGGTCGGGATGGACACGGTCACGGCCATGGGTTCTTACCTCCGGTGGATTCTCTCTCGCAGACGCCTCAGGTGGCCCGCTTTATTCCGGCTCGGGAAGTCAGTCGACGATCTCGACGGGCTCCTCGGTGATCTCGGCGTCCACGATGCGGTACGAGCGGAACTCGTGCGTATCGGGGTCCCTGGTGGACACGAGCACGTAGTGCGCGTCCGGCTCGGCGGCGATGGACGCGTCGGTCCGCGACGGGTACGCCTCGGTCGCGGTGTGCGAGTGGTAGATGACCACCGGCACCTCGTCGTTCGCGTCCATCTCCCGGTACAGCTTCAGCAGGTCGGCCGAGTCGAACTCGTAGAACGTCGGCGACCGCGCCGCGTTGAGCATCGGGACGAAGCGCTCGGGGCTGTCCGAGCCCACGGGACCGGCGATCACGCCACAGGCCTCGTCGGGATGGTCACGACGGGCGTGGGCGACGATTTCGTCGACGAGTTCACGGCGAATCCGGAGCACGTGGGACATCTTACGTGCTGGACACAACGCGTCCAGATGGTGAGACTTACGCCTCTTGCCCTGGTCAAGAGCTTCGCAAAGGCTCCCCACCGTGTCTCCGGATCCGGAACACTGGTCAGGTGCCCCTGTCGTCGAAAGTACGCGACCGCTGCCGGATGTACCTGGGGACCGACGAGCGGATCCAGTACCTGATCCCCGGGATGTCGATCTCCATCAACCGGATGCGCATGCACGTCGGGTTCCTGGTGATGGTGACCGACCGGCACGTGACGATCCTCGCCTGCAGCCGGTGGCGGCGGAACCGGCCGACGCAGATCTGGGAACGCCTGCCCCGCTCCACCGAACTCGGCCCGCTCGAGGTCGAGTCGTCACTCGGCCCGGTGCTCTCGGTCGGCGGAATCGAGCTGGAGATCGACGAGGAGTACATCGCGGCCGTCCGCGCGGCGAATCTGGAGAGCACCCAGAACGCTCTCCCGGACGACCCGCTCCCCGACCTGTGAGCCTCACACGCGGCGAAGCGCGTTACGGCGTTCCGGGCCAGGCCTCCGGCCAGACGTCGCGGTAAGCCGGGATCCCGCCCGCGGTGGTCGCCGCCAGCATGCCGTGCACCATCGCCCGCGCGAACACCCGCGCCGCCGCCGAGCTCAGCTCGTTCCACGCCCGCACCCGTGGCGCCCGCTCGTCCGGCAGTTCGCGGTCGCCGGTCGCCAGCGCGAACACCGTGTCCCCGTCGAACATCGTGTGTGCCGGACGCACCGCCCGCGCCACGCCGTCCTGCGCGGCGACGGCGAGCCTGCGCGCCTCCGCCTTCGACAGCACCGCGTCGGTCGCGACCACGCCGATCGTCGTGTTCAGGTCCGTCGGCCGTGGCGTGATGTCGCCGGGCCGGTCCGGCCATCGCACGCCGAACTCGCCGTCGACCTCGTGATCGGCGGCAAATGCCCGCCCGGTACGGAGATCGACGGCCTCGCCCGCCGCGTTGACCACGGCCAGCGCGCCGACGGTGAAGCCGCCCACCCGCTCACTCGCCGTGCCGACCCCGCCCTTGAGCGAACCGACGGCCGCGCCCGCTCCCGCACCGACGCTGCCCTGCGCGACGGGCCCCGGCACGGCCGCTTCGCAAGCGGCGTAACCGAAAGCGGAGTCCGGGCGCTTGCCCCACTCGCTGCGTGGCAGGTCGAAGATCACCGCGCCGGGCACGATCGGCACGACCTCGTGTGGTTCCCGGCCGACCGGGGTGCCGAGGTTCCGCTCGCCGAGCCAGCGCATGACGCCGTCGGCCGCCGCGAGACCGTACGCGCTTCCGCCGGACAGGCACACCGCGTTGACCTGCTGGACCACGTTCTCCGGCCGCAGCAGATCGGTCTCGCGCGTTCCCGGCGCGCCGCCCCGCTGGTCGACCGCGCCGGTCGCGCCGCCGGGCACGAGCACGACCGTCGTGCCCGTCGCCCAGCCGTCGCCGATCCGCTCGTGGTGGCCGACCAGGATCCCGGGGACGTCGGTGAGCTGGTTCCGCAGCGACGCCGTCACGCGGCGGCCTCGCTCCGCGAGACAGTGTTCAATCCTCTTGGGCGCCTGATACCAATCCGACCGAAAGCAGGCGGATACGGTCCGCAGCCGACCAGCTCGTAAGTACCCGTTTCCGCCGTGGCTGCCGTCGGATTGGTAACGAATGGCACAGAATCCATGATTCGCTCGCAAGCTTCGCTCATGCGGTGAGCGCCTGGATCAGCGTCTCCTGAACCCAGGTCAGCCAGTGGTACACGCCGAGATGCGCCGAGCGCGGGTCCTCCTCCGGCAGTTCGTCCGGCATGTCCTCGGTGACGTCGAGCGCGGTGCCCAGCGCCAGCCGGACGTCGTTGAGCGCGCTCAGCCACGCGTCGGCCTGCTCGAAGGTCAGCCGCACGTTCCCGCCGTCACGCGGCAGCGTGTCGAGCACGGTCTCGGCGACCCCGACCTTCAGGTCCAGCAGCTCCGGCTCGTGCAGCGACCGCATCGCGGCGGCGGAGTCGAGCTCCTCGCGCGTCGGGTTGTCCGGGTCGAGCCGGTGGAAGTCCGGCAGCAGCCGGGAGAGTACCGGGTCGTCCGGGGACTCCGTCGGGCCGGTGCGGATGCCGGTGAGTTCGGCCAGCTCGTCCTGCGGTGCCTCCTCGGCACGCGCGCGCAGCATGTCCTCGAGCTGGCTGACCAGCCCGCGCAGGACCGCGGCCTCCTGCTGCTCGAACCCGGCGACGATCGTTTCGCCCTTGCGGCGCCAACCGTTCACGAGGGCTGTTCCATGGTCGCCCACAGCCCCGCCGCGTGCAGCTTCGCCACGTCGGTCTCCACCTTCTCCTTGGAGCCCGACGACACGATCGCCTTGCCCTTGTGGTGCACGTCCAGCATCAGCTTGGTCGCGTGATCTCTGCTGTACCCGAACAGCTTCTGGAAGACATAGGTCACGTATGACATGAGGTTCACCGGATCGTTCCACACAATGGTGCGCCACGGTTTGTCCGTAGCGGCGTGCTCTGCTCCGGCGGGCTCGACCTGCGTCTGTTCGGAGGCGACTGGCGTCGACATACACACCATGGTGTCACGGAGCCGACAAGGCACGCCGTGCCAGGTCCGGCCGTGTGGGTGAATAGGGTGACTCCTATGGGTTCACCGGAGCCGGGCACCGGCGCCAGCACGGCGCTGCTCACCGATCACTACGAACTGACCATGCTGAGCAGCGCGCTGGCCGATGGCACGGCCGAACGCCCCTGCGTTTTCGAGGTTTTCGCACGCAGGCTGCCCGACGGCCGCCGCTACGGCGTCGTCGCCGGCACGGCCCGCGTGCTCGACGCCATCGCGGACTTCCGCTTCACCGACGCCGAACTGGCGCAACTCGAAGCCACCGCGGTCGTCGACGACGCGACGCTGTCCTGGCTCGCCGACTACGAGTTCTCCGGCGACATCGACGGCTATCCCGAGGGCGAGCTGTACTTCCCCGGCTCGCCGATCCTCACCGTGTCCGGCAGCTTCGCCGAAGCGGTCGTGCTCGAGACGCTGGTGCTGTCGATCCTCAACCACGACAGCGCGATCGCCTCGGCGGCGGCCAGGATGTCCGGCGCCGCGCACGGGCGGCCGATCATCGAGATGGGCGGGCGGCGGACCCACGAGTACGCCGCCGTCGCCGCCGCGCGCGCCGCCTACCTGGCGGGCTTCGCGACGACGTCCAATCTGGAGGCGGGCCGCCGCTACGGCATCCCCACCCGCGGCACCGTCGCACACGCGTTCATGCTGCTGCACGACAGCGAGGAAGCCGCGTTCCGCGCGCAGGTGAGCAAGATGGGCGCGGACACCACGCTGCTGGTGGACACCTACGACATCACCAAGGGCATCGAGACCGCGGTCCGCGTCGCCGGGCCGGAGCTCGGCGCGATCCGGATCGACTCCGGCGACGTCGGCCCGCTCGCCCGCAAGGCCCGCGAGCAGCTGGACGCGCTCGGCGCGAAGGACACCCGGATCGTCGTGTCCGGCGACCTGGACGAACACGCCATCGCGGCGCTGCGCGCGGAGCCCGTCGACGCGTACGGCGTCGGCACCTCGGTGGTCACCGGCTCCGGCGCGCCGACCGCGGGCATGGTCTACAAGCTCGTCGAGGTGGACGGCAATCCGGTGGCCAAACGCAGTGCCCACAAGGAGTCCCGCGGCGGCCGGAAGTCCGCGATGCGGCGGCTGCGCAGCACCGGCACCGCCGTCGAGGAGGTCGTCTGGACCACCTCCGCGCCCGCGCCCGAACGTGGCGCCGACGACCAGCTGCTGCAGATTCCCCTGGTCCGGGCCGGGCGCACGGTGGATGATGTGCCCACGCTCGACGACGCGCGGCAGCGGCTGCGCCGAGGGCTGGTGAGCCTGCCTTGGGAGGGCCTCAAGCTCTCGCACGGCGAGCCCGCGATTCCGACGCTTTTCCTCTAGGAGGCAAGACATGAGCGCCACTCTGATCGTGGTCGACGTGCAGAACGACTTCTGCGAAGGGGGATCGCTCGGCCTGCCCGGCGGCGCCGCGGCCGCCGCGGCGATCTCGAAGCTCGCCGCCGAGGGCGGTTACGGCCACGTCGTCGCCACCCGCGACTACCACATCGATCCGGGCGACCACTTCAGCGAGACCCCGGACTTCAACCACAGCTGGCCGCGACACTGCGTCGCGGGCACGCCGGGCGCGTCGTTCCACCCGGCGCTCGACGTCGTGCCGATCGAAGCGGTGTTCTCCAAGGGCGAGTACACCGCCGCGTACTCGGGTTTCGAGGGCGAGTCCGGGGACGGCAAGTCGCTGGAGGCGTGGCTGCGCGAGCACGACGTCACCGAGGTCGACGTCGTCGGCATCGCCACCGACTTCTGCGTCCGCGCCACCGCCCTCGACGCCGCGAAGGCCGGGTTCACCGTGCGCGTGCTGCTGGACCACACCGTCGGCGGCTCGCAGCCCACCGTGGACGCCGCGCTGGCGGACTTCGACAAGGCGGGCGTCACCTACACCGGCACCGCGCCCGTCCCGCCTGCGGCATGAAGGAACTTCAGCGAGCGCTGGCGAAACACCGGCTCGTCGCGATCCTGCGTGCCTCCGACGCGAGCCGCTTCGCCGAGGCGTCGACCGTGCTCTACGCGGCGGGAATCCGCCTGCTGGAAGCGACCCTGACGACACCGGGCGCGCCGGAGGCGATCACGAAGATGCGCGCGGACCTCGGCGAGGACGCACTGATCGGCGCCGGCAGCGTCCGCGAACCGTCCGATGTGGACACAGCGGCGGACGCGGGCGCGGAGTACCTGATCACCCCCACGGTCAACCCCGCGGTGCTGGAACGGGCCGCCGAGCGCGACGTCCCGGTGGTCTGCGGCGCGCTCACCCCGACCGAGATCGACCAGGCGTGGCGCCTCGGCGCGGCTGCGGTGAAGGTGTTCCCGGTCGCCGCCGTCGGCGGAATCGCCTACCTGCGGGCGATCCGCGCACCGATGCCCGACGTGCCGCTGGTGCCGACCGGCGGCGTCCACCTCGCCGACGTCGAGGGTTACCTCGGCTCCGGCGCGATCGCGGTCGCCGCCGCGACGCCGCTGCTCGGCGACGCGCTCAACCCGGGCGGCAGCCTGCCGGACCTGGCCGCCAGGGCGAGCGAGTTCGTGGCCGCGGCCTCGCGGCACGCGTACTCCGGCTGAGTGCTTACGGCTTCGCCTTGGCTTTGCCGTAGGGATCGCAGCGCGCGGTGCCGAGATAGATGTCGCCGCTGGCCGGGCCGCCCTTCGGGAACAGCTTGATGTGCAAGGCGTGCGTGGTCAGGCTGCCGTCCGCGGGCGAGGGCACGACACTCTCGTTGAGCGTCACCGTCGCCAGCACCTCGCCCGCCTTGCCGGGCACGCTGACCCGGTAGTTCGCCGGGATGTTCTCCGGCACCTTGATCCCGGTGACGTTGCCGAGCTGGACGTCACCGAGACTGCCGTCCCTGGTCGTGCCGCATTTGGCCGAGAACGTCCGTACGTTCAGCGCCGGCCCGCCGAACCGCTTGAGCACGTCGGCCTGGAAGCGCTTCCCTTCCGCCCGGCCGAGCGCGATCGCGTCCTGGCGCCCGCATGCCGTGTCGCCGGCGCCGAACACCGCGATGTCGCCGGTCGCGCCACCTGCCGTGCGCTCGCCGAGCGGGCCGTCGGCGGTGCAGCGGGCCAGCTCGGGGGTGACGATGTGCTGGTCGTCGATCCGCACGTCCACCGATCCGACGGACGCCCAAGCGGTGGAAGTCACCGGATCGGCGTGCGCCGCCTGCGGCACCGCCAGTACCCCCGCCAGCGTGGTCACCACCAGCACCCGCCTCGTCGTCTTCCTGGCGTTCCGCATCACCGGCCTCCTCGATTTCGTGACTGAACGTGGTTACCCGCCTCGTCATCGGCAGTCATGACCGCCCCCCTGATGGCGGAACGCGGAACTCACCCGGATGTGTAAGCACACGGCACGAGCGGACCGTTCGCGGCGTAGTGCCGATCCTGACGGTGGTCCGGGCTAGTGTGTGTCGCTGTGCCAGCCCGTGCAGACTTCCCCGGCGTCCTCGAACTCCTCACCCACGCGGTGGAGTCCGTCGGCGGTGCCGAACGCCCGGGCCAGGTCAAGATGGCCGAGGCCGTCGGCCAGGCCATCCGCCGCGGCGAGCACCTCGCCGTCCAGGCGGGCACCGGCACCGGGAAGTCCTTGGCCTACCTCGTCCCCGCGATCCGGCACGCGGTGCAGAAGGAAGCGACCGTCGTGGTCTCGACGGCGACCATCGCGCTGCAGCGCCAGCTCGTCGACCGGGACCTGCCACGGCTGGCGAAGGCGTTGAAGAAGCCACTCGGCCGCGAGCCGACCTTCGCGATCCTCAAGGGCCGCCGCAACTATCTGTGCCTGCACCGGCTCGACTCCGGCGCCCCCGAGGAACCCGAGGACGCGCAGCTGTTCGACCCGTTCGCGGTGTCCCGCCTCGGCAAGGAGGTCACGCGCCTGCGCGAGTGGTCGTCCGACACCGAGACCGGCGACCGTGACGAACTGGTCCCCGGTGTCACCGATCAGGCGTGGCGCCAGGTTTCGGTAACCGCCAAGGAATGTCTCGGCGCCTCTCGCTGCCCGATCGGCACCGACTGCTTCGCCGAACGCGCGCGGGCCGAGGCCGGGCGCGCCGACATCGTCGTCACCAACCACGCCCTGCTCGCGATCGACGCGCTCCAGGGCTACCAGGTGCTGCCCGAGCACAGCGTCGTGATCATCGACGAGGCCCACGACCTGGTCGACAGGGTCACCTCGGTCGCCACCGGCGAGCTGACCAGCGCGATGGTCTCGGCCGCCGCGCGCCGCTGCGGCAAGCTCATCGACGCCGACATCGCCGACCGCATGATGGAGGCCAGCGACGGCCTCGCCCTCATCCTCGACGACCTGCCCGCCGGCCGGATGGACGCGCTCCCCCAGCCGCTGCGCGGCGCCGTCCCCGCCGTCCGGGACGCCGCGCAAGCCTGCCTCACCGCGCTCGGCAAGGATCGCAAGGAGGACGTCGACGAGGCCACCGCGCGCAAGCTCGCGCGTTCGTTGCTGGAGGAGGTGCACGACACCGCCGTCCGGCTGCTGGAGGCGTTCGAGGACGATCAGGCCCACCAGCGCGACGTCGTCTGGCTGTCCGGCGACCGGTACTCCGCGAACCCGCGTCCCCCGGCGCTCAAGGTCGCGCCGCTGGGCGTCGCCGGCTTGCTGCGTGAGCGCGTTTTCGGCCAGCACACGACGATCCTGACCTCGGCGACGCTCACCCTCGGCGGCACTTTCGACACCATGGCCCGGCAGTGGGGGCTGCCACCCGGCCAGGACCGCGTCGAGAAGGCCCCGGGCACCGCGACCGACAAGGAACCACCGTCCGACGCCGACGACGGCCCGAAGTGGACCGGCCTCGACGTCGGGTCACCGTTCGACCATCGGCGCAACGGCATCCTCTACCTGGCCAAACACCTGCCCTCGCCGGGGCGCGACGGGCTCGCCAAGTCCACAATGGACGAACTGGCCGAGCTGATCGAAGCCGCGGGCGGGCGCACCCTCGGCCTGTTCTCCTCGATGCGCGCGGCGAAACAGGCCACCGAGGAGATGCGGGAGCGGCTCGACCACCCGATCCTCTGCCAGGGCGACGACGCCACGTCCTTACTCGTCAGCAAGTTCGCCGACGACGAACGCACCTGCCTGTTCGGCACGCTCTCGCTGTGGCAGGGCGTCGACGTCCCCGGCCCCTCGCTCCAGCTCGTCGTCGTCGACCGCATCCCGTTCCCGCGGCCGGACGACCCGGTGTCCTCGGCCCGCCAGCGTGCCGTGGAAGCCCGCGGCGGCAACGGCTTCCTCACCGTCGCCGCCACCCACGCCGCCCTGCTGCTCGCACAGGGCACCGGCAGGCTGCACCGGTCGATCAGCGACCGCGGCGTCGTCGCCGTGCTCGACTCCCGGCTCGCCACCGCCCGCTACGGCGGATTCCTGCGCGCCTCGCTGCCACCGTTCTGGCCCACCACGGACCCCGAGGTCGCCCGCGCCGCGCTACGCAGACTCGACGCGGCCGCGCCCCAGTGATCCGGTGCACACGCGGCAGGTACGGTAAAGGGAACGAAGCAGACAGGGAGCAGCGGTTGTCCCAGGATTCACCCAGCGCGCAATCCCGGACCGTCAGTGTCGACGACACCGGCGTGCGGCGGCGTCTCGCCGATGGCAGCGAAGAGGCCGTCACGTGGTCGGACCTGTCTTCGGTGATGGTCAGAGTCATCCCCGACGGCCCCTGGAACGAGGACGTCTTCTTCATGCTCGTCGGCGCCGACGGCAAGGGCACCGCCGTCCCCAGCGGCGACCCGGCGGCCGACGCCCTCATCGAACGCCTCCAGTCCCTCCCCGGCTTCGACAACGAGAAGTTCATCGAAGCCATGACCACCGACGCCGACGACGCCTACGTGGTCTGGACTAGCTGAGGTTTTGGGTGGAGTGTGCTCGCGGAACGCGCTCGCCCCTCGGCCTCAGCTAGGTGTTCTTTGGGGGGTCGAACCCCCAAACCCCCGCCAGGGGGCAAGCCCCCTGGACCCCCGCCGTGGTCGCCTCAGCCGGTCAGCCGGCTGTGGTCACCTCGGCCGGTCGGCGGACTCCGCCAGGTTCGCGGGTCCGAGTCCCACATTCAGGTGCTTGAGTTCTACGTTCGGGTGCCTGAGTTCCGGCGTTCTGGGGCTCCGGGGCGCGGCATGCGCCCCGATGTGGTGTTCGGTGCGTTGAGCGCACCCAATGCCACATTGGGGCGTTTGAGGGCCGCTGGGTCAGGAAGCAGGGAAGGACTCCGTGACGGGGATGCCCTTCTTCAGCGTGCGGCTAACGGTGCACAGCCGCTCGATGGCGCGATCCACCGCACCCGCGAGCGCCTCGCGCTGATCGGCGTCAAGCGCCGAGACGTCCACGTCGAACGCGACGTGCACGGCGTCCAGTTCCCACGCGTCCTCACGGCGATCCGCGGTGACCCCGACGCGGAACTTCGAATCCTCGCCCACCCGCCGCGTGATCAGTTCCTCCGCCGTCACGGCCGCGCAGCCCGCGGCCGCGATCTGCAGCAGCTCCGCGGGCGAGAACACGCCCTCCTGCCCCTTGCGGCCCACCTTGACGTCGGCGCCCCGCTCGTTGCGCCCGACGAAGACGTGCTTGCCTTCGCGCTGTACTTCCAGTGCCACTTCGGTCTCCTCGCTCGCGTATGCGGCAGAACCCGCTCAACCGCGCGTTTGTTCCGGCGCCCACTGCGCGAGAACCGTGATCGTGCCGGGGTCCACCTCGGTGAATCCGGCGTCCCGCACCGCGATCACCCGATCGCGCCGCCAGCCCTCCGCCGGATCCTCGACCGGGCACAGTTCCTTCCAGCGCGCCACCGACGGCGTCCGCACCGACGTCCGGTACCGCTGCGCGGCCCAGCTCGCGAGGTCGGCCGGATCCAGCAACGCGGCCAAGATCATCGTCGCGTGGCCGACCTGCGCCGCGGCCTTCCCGACCGTCATCGGCACCTGTGGGTTCAGCAGCAGGGTCGGCACCCCGGCCATGGCGGGCCCCGGTTCGTCCGGTGGCAGCTCGCTGCCCGAGATCTGCAGCCGCGAGACCTCCTTCGGACTGTCGACGACCCGGCCGGGAACGAGTGCCCGCGCCTGCGCGCCGTCGATCTCGACGGTCACGCCGGGCAGGTCCTGCACAGCCTGCCAATGCGCGCCCCGCGCCCGCCGGGCGACCTTGCGGATGCGGTTGTCCAGCCAGTCGTGCACAGGCTCGGCCCATTCGCCGCCGGGCGCCGAACGCTCGTCGAGACACACCGCGAGCGCCGCGGCCGCGGCGGCCTCCAGCAGCGGCGTCCGGCCCGGGGGCTCGGCGCGTTCGATGCGCAGGATCACCGGCATGGCCCGGACCTCGGCCGGGTCCTCCTCGGTGGTGTCCGCGGTGTCGGCGGCCGGGAGCCCGAGCCAGTACGCGTACCGCGCCGCCAGCGGCTCAAGCACGCTGTTCATGATTCGCTCGCGAGCGTCGCTCATGGCCGCGCGGGTTCGAGTCCGTCGGCCGCGTCGGCAGCCTCGACCTCGGCCCTGGTGACGCCGAGGACGAACAGCACGGCGTCGAGGTACGGGTGCGAAAGCGCGGTGTCGGCGACCTCTCGCAGTGCCGGCTTGGCGTTGAACGCCACACCCATACCCGCCGCGGACAGCATGTCGATGTCGTTGGCGCCGTCCCCCACGGCGACGCACTGGCCGAGCGTGATTTCGTACTCCTCGGCGAAGCGCCGCAACGCCCTCGCCTTGCCTGCGCGATCCACGACCTCGCCGACGACCCGCCCGGTGAGCTTGCCGTCGACGACTTCCAGCTCATTGGCGGCGGCGAAGTCCAGGCCCAGATCATCCACCAGCCGGTCGATGACCCGGGTGAACCCGCCGGACACGACACCGCAGCGGAAGCCCATCCGCTTGAGCGTGCGCACGGTCGTCCGCGCGCCCGGCGTCAGCTCCAGCGACTTCGCGACCTCGTCGAGTACCGATTCGGGCAACCCTGCCAGCAGCGAGACCCGCCGCTCCAGCGATTCGGTGAAGTTCAGCTCGCCGCGCATCGCCGCTTCGGTGATCTCCCGGACCTGCGGCTCGACCCCGGCGTACGCGCCGAGCATCTCGATGACCTCGCCCTGGATCAGCGTCGAATCGACGTCGAACACGACGAGACGCTTCGCTCGACGGGCGATCCCCGCCCGCTCGACCGCGACGTCGATCCCCGCCTGCGAAGCCGCGTCGGCCAGGACGGACCGCAGCTCAGCGTCGGCGACTTCACTGTCCTCGGCGACCGAGACGTACAGCTCCAGCCCGGTCACCGGGTAGTCGGCGACGCTGCGGATGGTGTCGATGTTCGCCCCGACCGAGGCGAGCCGCCGCGCCACCTCGGAGAACGCGCGCGCGGTGACCGGACGGCCCAGCACCACCAGCACGTGCGAGGAGTCCCGGCGCCCCAGCGCGAACGGGTCCTCGCCGATCGCCGAGCCGATCCGGACGTCGACCTGCATCCCGACCGATGCCATCGCCTGCTCGACGGACTCCTGCAGGCCCTCCGGATCGCGGTACACCCCGGCGAGCACCCCGAGCACGAGCTGGCCGCGGATGACGACCTGTTCGACGTCGAGCACGTCGACGTCGTGCCGGGTGAGCACGGCGAACAGCACCGACGAAACGCCGGGCTTGTCGGGACCGGTCGTCGTGATCAGGACGGGTGTCTGGGTCACGGGAGTCTTCCTCGCTGGGGGCGGTGATCTCGGCGGGTCCAGTCTGGCGTCCCGGACCGCACATGAAGAAGGGCGCGTGCCCGGCCTCACATCGGCCGTGGCACGCGCCCTGTCTCATCGGGTCACTGCTCGCTCGCGTTGTCCTTGTCGTGATCCCCGGGGATCGCCGCCTCGGTCAGCACTTGCGAAGGAGCCTTCGCCTCGCCGTGCACCTTCGGTTTCCCGAAGAACCCGATCTCGCCCTCCTTGTGGATGCGCTCGATCATGTGCGGGTAGTGCAGCTCGAAGGCGGGCCGCTCGGAGCGGATCCGGGGCAGCTCGGTGAAGTTGTGCCGCGGCGGCGGGCAGGACGTCGCCCACTCGAGCGAGTTGCCGTAGCCCCACGGGTCGTCCACCGTGACGATCTCGCCGTACCGGTAGCTCTTGAAGACGTTCCAGATGAACGGCAGCGTCGAGGCACCGAGGATGTACGCGCCGATGGTCGAGATCGTGTTCAGCGTGGTGAACCCGTCCGTCGGCAGGTAGTCCGCGTACCGGCGCGGCATGCCCTCGGCACCCAGCCAGTGCTGGACGAGGAACGTGCCGTGGAAGCCGATGAACGTGGTCCAGAAGTGCCACTTGCCCAGCTTCTCGTCCATCATCCGGCCGGTGATCTTGGGGAACCAGAAGTAGATCCCGGCGAAGGTGGCGAACACGATCGTGCCGTAGAGCACGTAGTGGAAGTGCGCGACGACGAAGTAGCTGTCCGACACGTGGAAGTCGATTGCCGGAGCGGCCAGCATGATGCCGGTCAGGCCACCGAAGAGGAACGTGACGATGAAGCCCATCGAGAAGATCATCGGCGTCTCGAAGGACAGCTGGCCCTTCCACATCGTGCCGATCCAGTTGAAGAACTTCACGCCGGTCGGGACCGCGATCAGGAAGGTCATGAAGGAGAAGAACGGCAGCAGCACGGCGCCGGTGGCGTACATGTGGTGCGCCCACACCGCGACCGACAGCGCCGCGATCGCCAGCGTCGCCCACACGAGGCCCTTGTAGCCGAAGACCGGTTTCCGGCTGAACACCGGGAAGATCTCCGACACGATCCCGAAGAACGGGAGCGCGACGATGTACACCTCGGGATGGCCGAAGAACCAGAACAGGTGCTGCCAGAGGATCACGCCGCCGTTCGCGGGGTCGAACACGTGCGCCCCGAGATGCCGGTCCGCCAGCAGGCCCATCAGCGCCGCGGTCAGGATCGGGAAGGCGAGCAGGACCAGGATCGACGTCACCAGGATGTTCCAGGTGAAGATCGGCATCCGGTACATCGTCATGCCGGGCGCGCGCAGGCACACGATCGTGGTGATCATGTTGACCGCACCGAGGATGGTGCCCAGACCCGAGACGACCAGACCGGAGATCCACAGGTCGGCGCCGACGCCGGGCGAGTGGATCGCGTCCGACAGCGGGGTGTAGGCGAACCAGCCGAAGTCGGCCGCGCCACCCGGGGTGAGGAAGCCGGAGATGACGATCAGGCCGCCGAACAGGTACAGCCAGTACGAGAACGCGTTCAGCCGCGGGAACGCGACGTCCGGCGAACCGATCTGCAGCGGCATGATGAAGTTCGCGAACCCGAACAGGATCGGCGTCGCGTACAGCAGCAGCATGATCGTGCCGTGCATGGTGAACAGCTGGTTGTACTGCTCCTGCGACAGGAACTGCTGGCCGGGACGCGCCAGCTCGGTACGGATCAGCATCGCCATCGCGCCGCCCACCATGAAGAAGGCGAACGACGTGACCAGATACATGATGCCGATCTGCTTGTGGTCCGTGGTGCGGAACAACCGCAGCAGGTACGAACCCTTAACCGTCTCGTGCGCCGGGTATGGGCGCGTGGCGATCGGCTTGGGGGCTACGGCCGTCACTCCTGCCTCCAACACTGCAGCCTTGTGGTGGTCATTGATCGGGAATCGCCGGTCCGCGCCCGCCGTGCGGCAGGCCCATTCCGGCAATCAAGGGGATCGTAGCCCTCGCTACCGACAGTCGCTCGCACCGGCTGGCAAGATCGCGCCGTGGCCGACGAATACACCGAAGCCGCGGTCGCCGCCGCGGTGGCCGTCGCCCGGCGGTGCGGACTGCCCGCCGACGCGCCCGACGTGCTGCACGATCGCTCGAACGTGCTGGTGAGACTGGGTCCGGTGGTCGCGAGAGTGCCTGCGACGACACGGCTGGCGCGGCCCGATCCGGCCGCCTGGCTGGCCCGTGACGTCGCCCTGTCCACCTACCTCACCGAACGTGATGTGCTGGTCGTCTCACCGACCACGGATCCCCCGGCCGGACCGCATTTCGCGCACGGTCTCCCTGTCACGCTCTGGCACCACGTCCGGCCCGATGCGGACCGCCGGTGTTCCCCCGCCGAGCTCGTGGAGTCACTCGGCCGGGTCCACGCCGCACTGCGCGGCTACACCGGTGACCTGCCCGAACGCGGACCACTCGACGAACTGCACCGGATTCTCGACCGCCACGGCGCCACGATGGACGGCGCGGCGCCCCGGCTGCGTGCCGAGGCGGACCGCATCGCCGCGGCGATGCCCGTCGCGCCCTTGCAGGCCCTGCATGGCGACGCGCACCCGAGCAATGTGATGGTCACCTCGGCGGGCCCGTGCTGGCTCGACTTCGAGGACACCTGGCGCGGTCCGCTCGCCTGGGACCTCGCCACGTTCGCCAAGGAAACCGGCCGCGACGCCCTCGCCGCCTACCCCGGCGAAGTCGGCGAAGCCGCCTTCGCCCCCTGCCTCGAACTCCGCCGCCTCTTCGAAGTCCCTTGGCGCTACGTCATCGCCCGCCGCTTCCCGCACCGCCTCCCCGAGGCCCGCGCCGCCCTCGCCCGCTACTTCGCCTGATCACGCGAGATCTCCGCCCAATCACGCGAGTGCGCTCTCCAATCACATGAGTACGCTCCCCCAGCGCAGCCTCAGTCCTCCGGATACCACCCCAAAATCGCTTCGACGACGCCGGCCGGGTCCTCCAGCGGTGTCAGATGCCCCACCTCGGGCAGCACGACGAGTGTCGCGTCGTCCAGCGCGTCGACCATGGTGTTCGCCGCGTCCAGCGGGGTGATCGCGTCCTGCTCGCCGACGATCACCAGCGCAGGGATGTCCTTGTCCCGCAGCAGTTCGACGGAGTCCGGGCGGACCCGCATCGCCCGCGCGGCCCACGCGACGCCGACAGGCGGCTGGGCGTCGATGAGCCCACGGACCGTTTCGGTGACCTCCGGGCGTTCCGCTCGGGTCTTCTCCGACAGCAGGTTCGGCAGGTTCGCCTCGGCGAGCCAGCCCGTGACGCCCTCGGCTTCGACCCGCTCGGCGACGTCGAGCCGGGTCTGCGCCGCCTCGGGCGTGTCGGCGGTGGCCTTGGTGTCGATGAGGACGAGCCCGCCGACGCGTTCGGGGGCGAGCCGGAGCACGGCCAACGCCAGATAGCCGCCCATCGAGCAGCCACCGAGCACGACGCGGTCGAGACCGAGCCGGTCGAGCAGCGCGACGACGTCGTGAGCCGCGTCAGCGAGGCTGGGCTCGCGTTCGGTTTCCGGAAGCGGGCTGCGGCCGAGTCCACGCTGGTCGGGCGTGATCACCCGGACCCGTTCGGCGAGCGGGGCGCGCACCGGATCCCACATCCGGGCGTCGAGGGGGAAGGCGTGCAGGAGTACCAGGGGCAGATCCGTCATGGCCCGATTCTGTCGGACCCCCGCGCTAGCGTCGCGGACATGCTGATCACGACCTTCACCGAGCTGCGGACGGAACGGCTGGTGCTGCGGCCGCTACGTGAGGAGGACCGGCAGGCCATGGTGGACATCCACACCGACCCGCGGACGAACCGGTTCAACCCCGCACCACCGGATGTCGCGACGTTCTCGGAGACGTACACGGCCTGGCTGGCGCACTGGGCCGAGCACGGCTTCGGTTACCTCGCGGTGACCGAGGCAGGCGGCACGGAGGTACTGGGCGTGACCGGGGTACGGCTCCGCGAGTTCCGCGGCGAGCGGGTGCTGAACCTGGCCTACCGGTACCGGCCGTCGGCGTGGGGAAAGGGCTACGCCGCCGAGGCGGCCGCCTCGGTCGTGGACTGGTGTGCCAGGGAACTGCCCGGCATTCCGGTGCTGGCCAGTATCGCCGTGACGAACAAACCTTCGCTGCGAGTGGCGGAGCGGCTCGGATTCACTGACTACACGGAGGAGATGTACGACGGAGCATTCTCACGCCATTACCGGCGTTCTCACGACAACTGAATAAGGGCTCACCAGCGGCGATGGGGCCGCCTGCGGGCACGCGCGTCCCAGCAGGGGCGGTGCCAGTGGCGGCGATCGGCGACGGAGCCGGTCTCGTCGGCGGGCCAGACGACGACGTGCGGAGTGCCCGGCCGGATCTCGTGGTCACAGCCGGGGCAGCGGTAGACCTTGTTCGCCTGCGCGCCGGGCACGGTGCGCACGAGCCAGTCCCCGTCCACACCCGATTCGGCGCGTGCCCAGCCGGTGGCGGCACCCAGCTCGGGCTGGGCGCCACCACGGGCGTCGCGGGCACGGCCGCGGTCCGGGCGGTTGCGTCGGGGCACACCGAAACGGTAACCGCCGGGCGGATCGAGCCGGGGAACAGGCGGTGACCAGGCCGTGGCCGGGTCCGAGCCGGACTCAAGCGGCGTTCAGGCGCCCGATGATCCGCTCGTGGCTCAGCCCGTCCCAGTCGAGCCTGGCCAGGGTGCGGCCGGTACTGCGGAAGTCCTCGCCGCCGAGCGCGGACATGATCGTGATGGCGGCGTCCACCATCGGGGTACCGATCCCGGCACGGCGCGCGAGCGCCTGCAACGGCACCAGCGTGGACCGGATGTCCTCGGTGAGGAACCGGTGGTCGAGGCTGGTCGGCGCGGCGATCGTCTTGTACGGCTCGACCGTGCGGATGGCGTCGAGCAGGCAGGTGCGGGTGCAGCCGTAGTAGCGGTCGAGCAGCTCGGTCATCGGGAGCAGGCGCGCACCGTATGCCTCGGCGACCGCGGCGAACTCCGCCTCGGTCCGCTCCAGCAGGGTCACGGTGCGCGCGGACAGGCCTTCGACGTAGAAGAGCAGCTCCTCCGCGCGGTCGATGGTCCCGAGGTTGGCAAGCGCGATGGGTACATGGGCCACGGCGCCGAAATCGTGCAGGCCGCGTTCAACCGGGTTGCGGGTCACCTCGAGCATGGGGAACCACTCGCACACCAGCCCGGCGTGCCGGTCGACGGCATCGGCCGAGCTGCCGGAGAACAGGTTCCAGCCCTTGGTGCCGAGCACGGTCACCCCACCGGTCCCGTGTGGCCGGGCGGCGAACAGCGCGTCGGTCTCGACCACGTCGACGTCCGGGGCACCCGCGATCGTCAGCGCGTGGGCGAACTCGACGCTGCCGCAGAGCTTGCTGGAGAACAGGACCACGACCTGTCCCCGGGTGAGGTGCGGGGCGAGGCGCGCGGCCACCTCCGGGTAGGCGGTGGTGACCGTCGCGACGAGGACGACGGCACGACCGGCGAGGTCGGCCGGGTCGCCGGTGACAGCGCGGAGCGGGAACCGTCCATTGAGGACACCGGTCGCGGTGATCGCACGACGGCGGGCGATCTCGTCCGCCGTCCGAGGATCTCGTGTGTAGAGGTGCACGGGCAGGTCGCGTGACGCGAGGTAGGCGGCCACCGCGCGCCCCTCACCACCGGCTCCGACGACCCCGATTCCGTCCAGCACAGCCATATCGCCCACTCCGTTCCATCCGGCACGTAGTGGACAGGTCGCGCGGTCCTGGCCGGGAGTTCCCCGGCGGCAGGCGTCCCAGCAAGCAGGAAGGTCCTGCTCAGCCCTGCGCGATCACGAGCGGTACGAGCTGTTCGGCGGTGGTGAGCGAGCCGTGCTGGCCGATCAGCGAGGACTCGACGGCTTCGGCGAGTTCCCGCACCATGCCGAACCGGCCGCGCGCCGCCGCGACGACGTCACCGATCCGTGGCCGGACGCGATCGCTCACGGTGTGCCCGAACCAGCCCGCCTCGATCGCTTCGTCCCGTGAGCGCACCCAGGCGCGGTCACCGATCACCTCGCGCCACGCGGCGAGCACGTCTTCGGCGGCACCTGGCTCGGCGTAGACGTGCCGGGCCCGGACCTCACCGCCGATCGCGCGAACACCGGAGAGCAGATCCGGGGTCTCGTCGATGTCGAGCACGCCGTCGACGGCGACCATCCCGTGGTCGGCGACCACGGCGAGCAGCGCGCCAGGCGGCAGACCGTCCACAAGGGACTCGACGAGCCGGTCCACCTGGCGCAGCTGCATGCGCCAAGCCGTCGAGCCCGGGCCGTACAGATGCCCGAGCATGTCGACTTCGTTGTGGTAGGCGTAGCAGAACGCCCTGCCTTCGGCGAGCACGTCGAGGGTGCGGGCGGCGAGGTCGCCGAGCGCGTGGACTCCGGCATAGCGGGCACCGCGCTGCGTCGCGCGAGTCAGCGCGGTGTCGGCGAACTTCGCCGAGGACACCACGGCGGAGTCGATCCCGGCTGCCGCAGCGCGTTCGAACGTGGTCTGCAGGGGCTGGACCTCACGGGGCGGCAGCGCGCCCCGGAGGTCACCGCCGTTCTCGTGGCTGCACCAGCGCAACGCGTTGAGCACACCGGTTCCCGGCATCTCGAACGTGTAGCCGACCATGCCGTGCTCACCGGACGCGAGCCCGGTGCCGATCGCGGCGAGCCCGGCGGCGGTCGTGGCAGGGAATCCGACGCGGAGCTGTCGCTGGGCGAGTTCCGCCAGCACCGGCGCGTCCGCGGCGTGCTCGTGGAGCAGTTCCCAGCCGAGCCCGTCGATCAGCAGCACGGCGGCGCTGCGGCTTTCCGGCAGCGTCAGCGTGTTCACGAACTCACTGACGCCGACGGCGGCGAGCAAGGACGGGACGACCTGGCCCAGATGCGGGATTCCGGTGATCTGCGGTGGTTCCACCCGCCCAGCTTCCCACCTCGCCCCCGGCCGGTGATAATTCTTTCCATGCCGACCTACGCCTACCGCTGCCGGGAATGCACCGAGACGTTCGAACTGCTGCGGCCGATGAGCGAGTCGAGTGCTCCCGCGGTCTGCCCGGACGGGCACGCCGACACCGTCAAGCTGCTGACGACCGTCGCGCTGACCGGCGCGGCGGGTGGGTCAGCCGCGCCGGCCCCGGCGGGCGGCGGTTGCTGTGGTGGCGGCTGCTGCGGTTAGCAGGCCTTCAGCGCCTGGTCGAGGTCGTACCAGAGGTCTTCGACGTCCTCGAGCCCGACCGACATCCGGATCAGCCGGTCGGTGACCCCGGCGCCGCGCCGGTCCGCCGCGTCGACGATGCGATGGCTGATCGACGCCGGATGCTGGATCAGCGTGTCGACGCTGCCCAGGCTGACCGCCGGGGTGACGAGCCGGACCGCACCGATCAGCGCGTGCGGGTCGCCGTCTACCTCGAACGCCACCAGCGGCCCGCCGAGCCGCGGGTAGTGGACGGACCGGACAGCGGGGTGCGCAGCCAGGCGCTCGGCGAGAACGGCCGCCGTCGCGGAGGCGGCGTTGACCCGCAGCGGGAGCGTGGAAAGCCCGCGCAGCAACAAATATCCGGCGAGCGGGTGCAGGACCCCGCCGGTGGCGAACCGGATCTGCCGCAGCCTGCCCGCCTCCTCGGCGTCGCACGCGACCACCCCGCCCATGACGTCCCCGTGCCCGCCGAGGAACTTCGTCGCGCTGTGCAGCACGATGCGCGCGCCGTGCCGGCCGGGCCGTTGCAGCACCGGTGTCGCGAAGGTGTTGTCGACCAGCAGCGGAACATCGCCGCAGATCTCGGCGAGCGCGGCGATGTCGACCTCGCGCAGCGTCGGGTTCGCCGGCGTTTCAACGAACACGAGCCCGGTGTCCGGCCGCAGCGCGGCGGCGAGGTCCTCCGGCGCGGTCCAGGTGACTTCGGTGCCGAGCAGCCCGGAACCGAGCAGGTGATCGGAACAGCCGTAGACCGGGCGCACCGCGACGACATGGCGCTTTCCTTGCGCCACCGCGGAAAGCAAGCAGGCCGATACCGCGGCCATCCCGCTGGCGAACGCAACCGCCTGTTCGAAACCCTCGAGTTCGGCAAGCGCTTTCTCGAAGCGCTCGACGGTCGGGTTCCCGATCCGGCCGTACACCGGCATCCCGGACGCGACGGCGCCGGTGGCGAACTCGTCGATCCGCCGGGCCTCGTCGGCGCTGTCGCGAGAGGGGTAGGTGGTGGACAGATCGAGCGGGACGGCGTGCACGCCCAGGTCCGTGAGGTCTTCACGGCCGGCGTGGACGGCTCGCGTACGCAGTGCGGTCATGCCGTCATGGTCGAGCTTCTATCGGAGAATATGCAATATTCTCGGATATGATTCGCCGATGACGTCTTCTGTCGAACTCAGCCCGGTTGATCTCGAGATTTTGCGGCTCCTGCAGAACGACGCCCGGATGTCGAACAAGGACCTGGCGGCCGCGGTCGGCATCGCCCCGTCGACCTGTTTGGACCGCGTCGCGCGGCTGCGCGAGACCGGCGTGATCACCGGGCAGCGCGCGCAGGTGGACGCGGCCAAGCTCGGCCGCCCGCTGGAAGCGTTCCTCTTCGTCCAGGTGCGCCCGCACCGCCGCCCGCTGGTGGACCGGTTCATCGAGCACCTGCTCGCCCAGCCCGAGGTCCGCGCCGTCTACCACCTGACCGGCCCGGACGACTTCCTCGCCCACGTCGCGACCAGCTCGGCCGCCGAACTGCAACGCCTGGTCCTGGACGAACTGACCGCGCGCGACGAGGTCGCCCGGGTGCACACCAACCTCGTCTTCCAACACTGGTCCGGCGGCCCGCTCCTCCCACCTGCCTGACCGTCGCTTCGCCCGCCGCCTTGCGCCCCAATGAGGTTTTGTCAGTAGTGGTCGGTTGCGTTCGGCACGGGCGACGGCTGTTGCGGGCTTTTCGCGCTGGTCAGCGACGTCGCGAATGGTCCATGGGGGACGTTCACCGCCCCCAACGGAGTGGACCGCCCCGGGTTTCATGAAGGCAACAGCCTCCATGAAACCC
>NZ_JBHYJW010000039.1:0-52850 GCF_042741125.1 Amycolatopsis sp. NPDC058986
CCTTACAGGCGTCTGACGCCTGTAAGGTGGCCTTAACGGCATTTCAGGCGTCGAGTTGGAGGAGCAGGGATTTCGGGGCGACCAGGCGGTAGGCGTCGCGGACGATCTCGGTGATCTCGGCCCAGTCGACGTCCACGTCCAGCCGGACGCCGAGCCAGCCGCGATGCCCGACGTAGGGCGGCCTGAAGAACCTGTCCGGCTCGCTCCCGGCCAGTTCCTCCTGCGCACCCGGCGGCGCGGGACACCAGAACGCGAGCTTGTCGTCGTGATGGCGGTCGGCGAACATCACGAACGTCTTCCTGCCCCGCACGAACCAGGTGGGCTCACCGTGGCTCAGCCGTTCGGTGGTTTCCGGTAACGCCAAGCACACCTGACGGAGCCTCGTCAACGCGTCGTCGGCCATGGCACCAGTATCCCTGACCACGGGTTTCCGGCTAGGCTGTCACGCTGGGAGAGGGTGTGATCATGGACGGTTACCGGCTGCAGGTCGACGCACTGGGCAAACTCATCGGCGAGCTGCGCACCGCCGCCGACGACATGACGAGCGCGAACAAACAGCTCACGGGGGCACGGAATCTCGGCGGTCTCGGCGATCCGGCGCTGGGCAAGGCCGCCCGCGAGTTCGAGGACACCTGGGAGTACGGGATCGGCGAGCTGGGCAAGGCCGCCGGCCAGGTCACCGAACGTCTCGAACGCGCGAAGCAGCGATACCAGCAGGTCGAGGACCTCTACCACAAACAGCTCGAAGAGTGGTCGCCCGACGAGTTCGACGAGTGGTCCACCGACGACGGCATGGTCGGCGGCGGCTACACAGGCGGGATCCGCGGCATCCTGGACGGTGGCCAGTGAACTCCACCGGCACGGTCGACAGCTTCGAGGCACTCGGTTTCGACCCCGCGCCCGGCGACCTCGCCCAGGTTTCCACGATCGCCGAGAAGTACCGCACGGTCGCCACCGGGCTCGCCGACGCGCTGGAGTCGCTGCAGGCGATCGTCCAGAAGAAGGGCGAAATCTGGCAGGGACAGGCCAGCGAGGCGTTCGCCCGCCGCGTCGGCAAGCTCCCCGGCTACCTCGACGCCGCGGCCCGGTCGATGACCCGGGCGGCGCAGGCGATCAGCCGGTGGGAAGGCGACCTCGGCACGTTGAAGGCGCAGGCACGGGAGCTCGAGATCAAGGCCCGCCAAGCCGCCGAAGCCGCGCAGGCGGCCAGGAACAACCCGGACTTCGCGCTGGCCAACCAGACCTTCCCGGACGAACCTTCGCTCAAGCTCGCGCAGAACCTCCTCGACGACGCGGGCCGCAAGCTGCAGGAGGCGATCGACGGCTGCGAGACCATCCAGGAAGCCGCGAAGCGAGTCCTGGAGCAGCACGGCAGGATCGCGCAGGAGGTCGCCGCCGAGCTGACCCGCGCCCGCGAGCTGGCTCCCGAGGAGCCCGGCCTGCTCGACGAGGTCGTCGACTCCCTGACCAACGCCGTCAAGGATTTCGCGAACGACGTCGCCGACGTGGCAGACAAGATCGGGAACTTCGTCGGGGACCATGCGAACACGATCGCCAAACTGTCCGATGTGGCCGGTGACATCGGCAACGGCCTGAGCCTGCTGTCGGAATTCCTGCCGCCCCCGCTGGAACAGATCGGCGGAACGGTCGCGACCGGGCTCGGTGTCACCGCGCTCGCCGGGCACGCCGCCGCGAAGGCCGCGGGCGCCGAGGTGTCGACGCAGACGCTCGTCATGGACTCGGTCGGCGTGGGCACCTCCCTGGCCGGGACGATCTTCCCGAAGTCGGAGGCCGTCATGAAGGGCATCGGTTACGGGGCCATCCGTGGCCAGCTGATGACGGAGAACCCCGGGCTGGGCAAGCTCCGGAACAAGGAAGGCCCGATCGACGACTTCATCAACTACTGGGTCCCGCGCGACAAATCGCAGTGGCTTTCTGCGGCGGCGGGCTACTTCCTCTCCCCGCCGTTGCTCGCGGTGCACCCCACGATCAACGCGGCGGCCGACGGGATGAAGGAAGACAGCAAACCGCAGCGCCGCGAGGAACTCGACCGCAGCCGGGTCTGGGAGTAAGCGATGAGCACACCGACGTTGCCGCAGGTCCGGGTCGACCTGCCGCCCGGCTTCGCGGGCCTGCCGATCAGCACCTCCGACGAGCAGAACGCCGCACAGGCCTGGGCGCTCGCGGGCAAGGTCGCCGAGGAGACCGGCCAATCCCGCGAGGAGTTCGCCCAGTACCTCCACGCGTTGACACCGGGACTCGCCGAACAGGGCGTCCGGCTGTTCGGCCGGTTCGCCGCCGGCGACGAAAACCCGGGCCTCGCAACGCTCACCGTGGCGATCCAGGCCTGGCCGGCTCCCCCGCCCGACGGCTTCGCGGACAACCCGCACATCGTCGCGTCCGCGCTCGCCGAGCAGTACCGCGAGCGGCATCCCGGTGCGGACGCCCGTGCGGTCCCGTTGGCCATCGGCCCGGCGATGGTCGCGGTCGAGCAGGGCGAGTTCCGCCTGCCACCCGCGGTCACCGGCGACGGCGAGGTCGTCCGGCCAGGATTGCGGATCGAGGTCCAGATCCCGTTGCCGGACAACGCAGGCCTCGCCGTGCTGAACGTCGTCAGCGGTGACGAGGCGCGGTGGGAAGCGGTCGTGGAGCAGACCCGCGTGATCGCCAACAGCGTGCGAGTGGACGAAGCGTGCTGAACACGCTGCACCCGATGTCCACGCCACCCACGTGGCCGCAACAGATGTGGCTGCTGCGCGTCGGCGAGTTGCGCTACCGGTTCTTCACCGGACGTCCCATCGTGTACGTCTTCCCCGAACAGTGGGGAGTCGACGCCGGGACGATCCGCCAGATCGCCTACGAACGCCGCTACGTCGAGATCGAACCCGAGCAGCCGGGTTCGCTGCGCTTCCAGTACGCCCCGCAGTCGGTCGCCAGGGTGTCGCCCTACGACAACTACGAGCCCCAGCCGGACGCGAGCCGGGGACGTCAGCTGCTGAATCACCTCTCCGGCGAGGACACGGTGTGGATCAGCGTCCGCCAGGCCAGGATGTCGCGGCAGCACGTCGTGGACGTCGCGCGGTCCGAGGGAATGCACGTCGCGGCCGACGTCGCCGACGAGACCGACCGGATCCTGCTGCTGAAACGGGACAGACCGTCGGGCCGGGTTACCTGGGAGGCCCGTTTCCTGCGCTGGATGGTCCGTGGGTACGTCCGCTACGTCGGTATCGGGCTGATCGCGGCCATGACCGGCACCATCTGGATCCTCAGCCGCTTCACCGGGGATTCGATCCTGTGGTTCCTCTTCGTTCCCCTGCTCGCCGTCGTGCTGGGCGGCGCCGCGCTCACGGTGTTTCCCCGTTCGTCGCGAGTGAGCTGGCTGGCCGCGAAGTTCGACGGCAGTCCGTCGGTCCAGCTCTTCCAGTCCTCCTACCGGCTCTCCCACGACCTCATCTGCGAGATCGCCGCGCTCCACGGCTATTTCTTCGCGGGCATCATGAGCACCGACCGCCGCTACGCGACCATGATGTTCTGGCGCTGCGGCCCCGGCGAACCCGAAGTCGCGCACGACATCCCCCGGACGCCGCCACGGTATGACACCCCGGCGCCCCAGCCGTCCCCTGGCCGGGAACGTTGGCTGCGCAAGCGGCTTGCCGGTGCCGACGCGGTCTGGATCAGCCTTCTGCACACGGGACTGCCGCGCCAATCCGTCGTCGACGCCGCCCGCGACGCGGGGCTCACGGTGTCGGCGGAACTCGCGGACGCGACCGACCGGCTGATGCGGTTGAGCCGCGATCCGTCCCCGCCCCGGTTGCCGCTGCCCGAACCACAGGGATTCCGGTGGCCGCGGAAGACGCTGATGGTCTATCTGATCCCCGTGCTCTGGCTGCTGTTCTGCTTCGCGGGGTCAGCGGTCGCGTCGCTCGCGTTCGACAACCGGGTCGTCGCGGGCACCCTGCTCGGCTGCGGCGTCCTGCTCGCTCCACCGCTGGTTTTCGTGCTGCGGCTGTTTCCCCGCTCCACCAAGGTGGGCTGGCTCGCGCGCGAGTTCACCGGCAAGAACGGCGTCACGCTGTTCCTGTCCACCTTCGGGGTCTCACTCGGCCTCGCCACGCAGATGGCCGCCGTGTACGGATATTTCCCGGCGGGGCAGAACATGACACGGGCACAGGGCACGTTCGTCAGTTTCGTCAAGTACGTCCCGGGAGGAGCGCGGTGAGCAATCCCGAACTCATCGAAGAGATGCGCTGGCAACTGCGGCGCATCACCGAACAACGGGCGAAAAACGATCGGCTGCTCACCGAACTCTCGCGAACCACCGGCCAGGTCAGCTCCCCTGACGGCGCCGTCACCGTACTGACCCGACCGGACGGCGAAGTCATCGAGGTGAAGCTGACGCCGGAAGCCATGAAGCAGGACGCCGAGGTGCTCGGCCACCTCATCACCACGGTCCTGCGTGGCGCCCGCACCGCGACGAAACCCGCCGAGGCGGGCGAACAAATCGCGCCGGAACACGAAGAGCCGTATGAGAACACGATCTTCGACGCCTGATTTCTACAGCACCACAACGAGCACGGCGATCCAGGCGACGACGATCCCGGCGGCGGCGCCGAACACGGCCCAGCGCACGATCGGAATGCGCCTGCCCAGCCACAGCGAGGGCGCGATGCCCGCAGTGACGACGACCGTCGCGGCCAGTGCGAGCCAGCTGCTGGTCTCCCGTGCCAATGTCCTGGCCAGCGCGAGCATCGCGACGACCACCAGCACCGCGGCGAAGGCCGACACGGTGAGCCCGGTGAGCCACGGCGTCGGCTCGTCGCCCTGACCGCGCGGGCCGAACAACTGCTCGGCGAAGCGGACACGGGCGGACTTGGCCCGCGACGGCGGCTCGACCACCGTTTCGCCGCCGGTCACCGGATCCACGAACCGCACGGTCGTCCCCATCACGGCGGCCAGCCGCGCGGCGAGTTGCCGTCCGCGCTGCGAGACGACCTGTGCCGGTTCGCCCGAACCGGGCTCCGCGCGGGACACCGCCGAGGCCACGCGCGCCCACTCGTGCAGCGCCTGCGCGAGGTCGGAACCGATCGCGAGACGGTGCGGATCGACCTCCCGCGCCTGCTCGCCGCCCGGCCCGGCCAGCACCGCGCGTTCGCCCTTGACCCGCAATTCCATGTCATTCGCTCCCGGTGTGGCGACGGTTCCGCCACCTTAGCGGTCGGCACCCTGGAGCTCGTAGAACGCAACGGCAGCCGCAGTGGCCACGTTGAGCGAATCGACACCGGGCACCATCGGGATCCGGACGGCGAGATCCGCGGCGGACAGCGCCTCCTCGGTCAGGCCCGGCCCCTCGGCGCCGAGCATCAGCGCGACCTTGCCCGGCGCGTGCTCGCGCACCGCGCGCAGCGGCACGGAATCCGCCCGCGGCGTCAGCGCGGCCACCCGGAAACCCTGTGCCCGCAACGAATCCAGCCCACCCGGCCAGTCGCCGACGCTCGCGAACGGGACCCGCAGCACGTGCCCCATCGACACCCGCACGCTGCGCCGGTACAGCGGATCCGAACAGCCCGGCCCGAGCAGCACCCCGCCGACACCGAGCGCGGCCGCGTTGCGGAACAACGCGCCGAGGTTCTCGTGGTCGCCGACGCCTTCCAAGACGGCGACCACCTCGGCTCCGGCGACGACCTCGGCCGCGGTCATCGGCACCGGCCGGTCGGCGACCGCGAGGACGCCCCGGTTGAGATGGAAGCCGACGACCTCGGCCATGGTCTCCGCGGAGCTGACGTAGGCGGGTACGTCAACCCGCGCGAGTGCGTTGTCCAATTCACGGAACCGCCGCTCCACGCCGAGCAGCGCGCGCACCGGATAACGGGACTCGAGCATCCTGCCGACCACCACGGTGCCCTCGGCGATGACGAGTCCCTTGCCGCCAGGGCGATCCGGGCGGCGGTCCGCAGTGGACAGGTCGCGGAAGTCGTCGAGACGGGGATCGTCCCGATCCTCGGTGAAGATCATGTGGGCCACCCGCACAGTTTGTCATCCACCTGCCACGCGCGCGGCTGGGCCGAACGTCACGAAAGCTCTGGTACGAACGGGGGCTTTTTGCGGAGGGTTAACCCGAAGTGACAGAGAGCACCAGTTTGGCCGCTAGCCGAGATTCTCATGCTGTGCAACGGTTGTCGGCCGGGAGACCTACACCTCCTGGTACCTCGGCCGACGAAAACAGGGATGGTCATGGGGATGGACCTGGCGGCACAACCGTTCAACCCGCTCGACCGCGGACGGTACCGCCGCAAGGTCCAACGCTGTCTGGACACCCTCGCCCGCATGCTCACCGACGGCAGTTTTTCCTTCCCCCGCAAGAGCATCGGGCTGGAAGTGGAACTCAATCTCGTCGACAGCGAGCTGCGCCCGTCGATGTCCAACACCGCCGTGCTGGAGGCGCTGGACGATCCGTCGTTCACCGCCGAACTCGGCCAGCACAACCTCGAACTCAACGTGCCGCCCCGGCTACTCGCCGGTGATTCCGCGCTGCACCTGGAAGACGACCTCCGCGCCTACCTCGCCGCGGCCGACGCCAAGGCCGCCGACACCGGTTCGGCACTGGCGATGATCGGCATCCTGCCGACGCTGCGCCAGGAGCATTTCGACCAGAAATGGCTCACCAACAAGGCCCGCTACGCGGTGTTGAACGACCAGATCCTCGCCGCGCGCGGGGAGCGCACCGAACTGTGCATGGAAGGCGCCGCACTGCCGGGACGGCAGCCGGAAAGGCTGCGCAGTTACGCCGAATCGATTCTGCCGGAAGCGGCCTGCACGTCCGTGCAACTGCACCTGCAGGTCGCGCCGGAGGAATTCGCCCCGCACTGGAACGCGGCGCAATGCCTCGCCGGCGTACAGATCGCGCTCGGCGCCAATTCGCCGTTCCTGCTCGGCAAGGCATTGTGGTACGAAACACGGATCCCGTTGTTCCTGCAGGCCACCGACACCCGTCCGGAGGAATTGAAAAATCAGGGAGTACGACCCAGAGTGTGGTTTGGGGAACGCTGGGTTACTTCAATCTTTGATCTGTTCGAGGAAAACGTCCGCTACTTCCCCGGCCTGCTCCCGGAAACCGACCTCGAAGACCCGATCGAGACACTCGACGCCGGGCAGGCACCGAAACTCACCGAACTGCGGATGCACAACGGCACGATCTGGCGCTGGAACCGGCCGGTGTACGACGTCGTCGACGGCCTGCCGCACCTGCGTGTGGAGAACCGCGTCCTGCCCGCCGGACCGACCGTGCTGGACATGGTCGCGAACGCGGCCTTCTTCTACGGCGCGCAGCGGGCGCTGGCCGAAGCCGAGCGTCCGGTGTGGAGCCAGATGTCGTTCCAGGCCGCCGAGGAGAACCTGTACGCGGGGGCCCGCCGGGGCTTCGACGCGCAGCTGTACTGGCCGGGCATCGGCTGGATCCCGCCGGACGAACTCGCGCTGCGGGTGCTGCTGCCGCTGGCCCACGACGGACTACGCCGCTCCGACGTGTCGGACGAGGCTCGGGAGAAGTACCTCGGCGTCATCGAGCGCCGCTGCCTCGCGCGGCGGACCGGCGCGTCGTGGCAGCGCGACTTCGTCCTGCGCGCCCAGGAACGCGGCGACGACCGGGAGGCCGCGCTGAGCCGGATGCTGCGCCGCTACCTCGAACTCTCCGCCTCCGGCGCCCCGGTACACACCTGGTCGCTCACGGATTGACGCACCAGGGGCGATAATCGGCGGTTATGCCGAAGATTCTGGGCGGGTCGATCGAGGCGCACCGGCGCGAAGTACGGACGCGTGTCTTCGAGGTGTTGCGCGCGCAGCTGTACGAACGCGGCTTCGACGCGATCACCCTGTCCGGGATCGCGGCGGACGCCGGGCTCGGCCGGACCGCGCTGTACAACCACTTCCCGGACAAGGAAAGCCTGCTCGTCGCCTTCGTCGAGGACGAGGCGAATCGCTATGTCGACCGGCTGACCGAGGCCATCGAGGCGCAGGAGGACCCGGTCGGGCAGCTCGCCACGTTCGTCCGGCTCCAGCTGCGCGTGCTGGCCGAGTACCACCTGCCGCCGGGCACGGCGCTCGAATCCGCACTGGCCCCCTCGGCCTACCGCCGGATCAGTGCGCACGCCGACCCGATCACCGACCGGCTGCGGGACATCCTCGCCGCGGGCGCGGCGGCGGGCCGCTGGCCCGGCGAGGACACCGCGGTGCTCATCCCGATGATCACCGCGGCGCTCGGCAGCCGCCAGGTGATCGAGGTGCCGGCCGACGAGCTGGAGCACACGATCGAGGCCGCCGTCCGGTTCGTGCTCCGCGCGGTCGGCGCGAACGAACCCCCGGATTCCCCGCCGATTTAGGGTAGCCTAACTCCGAGTCGTGCCGTACGCTGATTCTGACAGCGCGTCAGATCGATCGTCAGCAGGAGGCGCCTCATGCCGGTGACCACGGAACTCGAAGCCCGCCCGTTCTCCGCGACCCTGCGTGCGTCGACCCTCGCCGTGCATGACCGGGCGAACCACTCGGTCTACATGAATGCGCTGTTCGGCGGCGATCTGCCCCTGTCGGGTTACACCCGGTTGGCGGAGCAGTACTACTTCGTCTACCAAGCGATCGAGGAGATGAGCGACGCGATGGCCGGGGACCCGGTCGGCGGCGAGTTCGTCTTCGACGAGCTGCGGCGGATGCCGAACCTCGAACGCGACATGGAGTTCCTGCTCGGCTCCGACTGGCGCGCGAAGATCCGTCAGCTCCCGGCGACCGAGGCGTACGCGCGTCGGATCCGCGAGGCCTCGGAGTGGGCGGGCGGCTACGTGGCGCACCACTACACCCGCTACCTCGGCGACATCGCCGGCGGCCAGGCGATCCGGCGGCTGCTGGCGAAGAACTACGAGGTGTCCGAAGCCGGGTCGCTCTTCTACCACTTCGACGAGATCGGCAGCGCCCCCGCGTTCCGCGACCGCTATCGCGCCAAGCTCGACACGGCTCCGTGGAGCGACAAGGAGCGCGCCCGCGTCGTCGACGAAGCCCTTGTCGCCTTCGAGTGCAACGTCGCCGTCTTCACCGAACTCGCCGACGAACTCCGCCTCGCCGCATAGGCGCCCCAAAAGCCCCAACACCCCCGCCACACCCAACGCCACGTTGAGCTTTTCTCGGTAGGCGCGGGGACTTTTGCTGGTGGGTGCCCTCCCCGGGGTCGTTGTGGTGCGGCGGGTCTGGGGGACGTGTCGCGAACGCTCCGTTCGGGACGTTCATCGTCGGCAACGGAGCGTTCGCGGCATCGGGCGAATGTCGTCGGCGAGCGCGGCTAGCCCGAGGGACGCCCTTGGCGCACCCCAGACCAGCACACCGAAGGCGTCCTGCACCCACGGTCCCAGAACCCATTAGTGACAACCCCAATGTGGCATTGGGCGCGTTGGACGCACCCAATGCCACCTTGGGGCACATGCCGGTACCACTGTCCGGCTCCATCCACAGTGGACAGAGTTTTAGGTGCACCGAAAACTTGGCTTCGCTGAGCCGAAAACCAACCCATGTCGATGATCACGGTCACAGGACGTTGACCTCAAGTTAAGTCGAGGGAGCAGAGTGAGTTTCAGGCGGCACACCTCCGGGTAAGCCGCGAACGGCCAGTAGTCCCACGCTGTGGCAGGGCACGGCCCCCGGTCGCCGAGATCGGGCGTGTGCTACTAGGTTCGGTACTGGAAACTTGCGTCGAAGACAGAAGGAGGGCCAATGGCCCGCTACGAGCTGCCCGATCTCGACTACGACTACGGCGCCCTCGCGCCGCACATCTCCGGCGAGATCAACGAGCTGCACCACAGCAAGCACCACGCGACCTACGTCAAGGGCGCGAACGACACGCTCGACAAGCTCGAAGCCGCCCGCGAAGCGAACGACTTCGGCTCCATCGTCGGCCTGGAGACCACCCTCGCGTTCAACCTGGCGGGGCACGCGAACCACGTGGTGTGGTGGAAGATCCTCTCCCCGGAGGGCGGCGACAAGCCGACCGGCGAGCTGGCCGCGGCGATCGACGAGGCCTTCGGCTCGTTCGACAAGTTCAAGGCCCAGTTCACCGCGGTTTCGACCACGATCCAGGGCAACGGCTGGGGCGCGCTGTCCTGGGACCCGATCGGCAAGACGCTGATCACCCAGCAGCTGCGCGACCACCACAACAACCTGATCCTGCCGACCGTGCCGATCCTGCTGGTCGACGTCTGGGAGCACGCGTTCTACCTCGACTACAAGAACGTCAAGCCGGACTACGTCAAGGCCCTGTGGAACATCTTCAACTGGGCCGAGATCAGCAAGCGGTTCGACAACGCCGTCGCCGGCGGCAACGGCCTCCTGCTCAGCTGAGGCGCTCCCACCACGAAACGGGGTCCTTCCACGGAAGGGCCCCGTTTTCGTTCCCGCGCGGGCGCGCGGGAAGTGAGAGAGTCGGCTCATGGACATCGACGCCTACCTCGCCCGCATCGGAGTCACCCGGCCCGTCGGCACGGACGCGTCGGCGTTGCGACGACTGCAGGAGCACCACCTGGCGGCCGTGCCCTTCGAAAACCTGAGCATCCACCTCGGCGAACCGATCGAGCTCACCGAGGAAGCGTTGTTCGACAAGATCGTCGGACGGCGTCGCGGTGGTTTCTGCTACGAGCTCAACGGACTCTTCGCCGCGCTCCTGCGCGAACTCGGCTTCGCCGCGGCATTGCACGGCGCCTACGTCTTCCACGACGACGGCACCACCGGCCCGGCGCTCGACCACGCCGCGATCCGCGTCGACCTGGCCGAGCCGTGGCTTGTCGACGTCGGCTTCGGCCGGTTCAGCCGCGCGCCGCTCCGACTCGACGTCACCGAACCGCGGGCCGACCTCGAAGGCGAATTCCTGATACGGGAAGGCCCTGCCGGAGACACCGATGTCTCCTGCGACGGCAAACCGCAGTACCGCCTCGAACAGCGCCCGCGAGCGCTGGCCGACTTCGCGGGCATGGCCTGGTACCAGGCGACGTCGCCGGACTCGCATTTCGTGCGGAAGCCCGTCTGCTCGCTGCCGACGCCGAACGGCCGCATCTCCCTCTCCGGCGATCAGCTGATCGAGACCGTCGGCGACACGCGCCGCGAGTCGACACTCGATACCGACGGCGCGATCCTCGCGACCTACCGCGAGCGCTTCGGGATCTCGCTGACCAGCGTCCCGCGTTCACCGCGTGAACAGCCTTGACGTGGCGCGCGCCGGTCCCGACCATGAACTCGGCGCTCAATGAACTCGGCGGTCAATGAACGGAGCCCCGCACCCGGGGTTCCCAGGTGCGGGGCTCCGTCCGTTCCCGAACTGACTGCCGCTCCCACCACGAAGCGGACATGTATGAGGTTAGCCTAACCTCAGTAGTCGGGCAAGAGGATCTTGCCCGAGACCCGGATCTCACCCATTCGAGTGATATGCCGCGTTCGCGGGACGCGGCGAGGTCCGCCCGCTAGCGTCGCTTCGTGGTCACCGTGGGTAGGCGCAACTGGATCGCGATCGCGATCATCCTCGGCGTGCTGGCGATGTTCGCCGGGCTCGGCCTGGTCGCCAAGCTGACGCTCGGCCCCGTCTTCGGCACGAGCGACCCGCCGAAGGACCTCCCCGCGATCTGGCCGACCCAGGGCGGCACCGCGGTACGCCACGAGGTCCCGATGCCCACCGGTGAGATGGTCGCCGCGCTCCCGCGCACCACGGCCGGACAGGTGCTGTGCCGGGCCGTCCCTGCGCAACGCTGGCCGGAAATCCTCGGCGGACCGGTGCTGATGGAGGTCAGCCTCACGGGCAGCTGCCACGTGGTCACCGCGACCCTCGACGTGACCGTCGATCTCAACGGGTCCACCACGCCCTTGGTCCGAAGCGAGCCGATCACGATCAGCGGGCGAAGCGGTTACGCCGAGCACAGCGAAACAGGAGCGACGCTGATGCTCGCCTTGACCGGCAACCGGCCGGGCACCTGGGTCAACCCGACACTGAACATCCGCCTCATGAAGGATTTCCGGGACAGCGAACGGGACCTCGCCGGAATGGCCAAGGCCATCGCGGAAGGCGTCATCGCGGCCACGACGGCGCCGGGGCTTTCCCTGCCCCAGGACACAGAAAGCCTGTCCGGAATCCCACCGAAGGCCGTGCCACCGACCCCGCGCTTCGGCATCGTGGACGGCGCCTACCCGATGGTCTCCTGGCAGCTCTGCACCCAGCTCGCACAGGAACTCGGTGTGGACATCGAGAAGACCAAACCGTCGATGCGCGGCGATTGCCAGCTCCAGGGCGACACCTTCAACGCCAGCGCCGACTACATCGAAACGACCGCGGGCAAGGCCGAATACCCGGACAGGATCGGCGGCCGACCCGCCCAGTTCACCAAGAACTACGTGCAGGTCAAACTCACCGACGACACCGACCAGGCCGTCCGGTTCCACGCCTTCTTCGCCAGGACCCAGAACGACGACCGGCTGCACGCGCTGGTCGAGAAGGTCTTGCCGCCGTTGCTGGGCCGCTGACGCGCTACACCCGGTCGCGCTTCAAGACACGCAGTCCGGTGCTGAACCGGCGCACCGGCAACGTGACGCCACCCCGCCGGATCAGCACGACAGCGCACACCACCGCGGCCAGCGCCGAGATCGCGCCACCGAGGTAGAACGGCGAGCGGCCGCCGAAGGCGTCGGCCATCCAGCCGGTCATCGGGCCGCCGATGGGATTGCCGCCGATCAGCACCAGCACGTAGAGGCCCATGACCCGGCCGCGCATCTCCGGGCTGACCGAGGTCTGGACCAGTGCGTTCGCCGTGTTCAGGAACGTCATGGTGGCGAAGCCGAGCGGGATGAGGCCGATGCCGAAGCTCAGGTAGGTCGGCATGAACGCGGTGATCATCTCGAACACGCCGAGCGCCAGCGCCGCCAGCAGCATGACGCGCACCCGGGGCCTGCCCTTCGTGCCACGCCGCGCGGACATGATCGCGCCGGTGAACGTGCCGACCGCGACCAGCGTCGAGAGCAGGCCGTAGCCGTCGGCACCGGTGTGGAACACGTTCGCGGCGACGATCGGCAGCGACGAGAAGTACGTGATGCCGAACGTGCTCACGAAGAACACCAGCACCATCACGGTGACCAGGTCCGAGCGGTGCCGGACGTACCGGAGGCCCTCTGCGAGCTGGCCCTTCGCCCTCGGCACGGCGGCCCCACGGAACAGCTTGCCGGGGTCCATCATCGCGAGCCCGGCGACGACGGCGACCGTGCTCACCGCGTTCGCGATGAACAGCCAGCCGGTGCCGACCCAGGTGATCGCGAACCCGGCGATCGCCGGGCCGACGATCCGCGCCATGTTGAAGATCGTCGAGTTCAGCGCGACGGCGTTGGTGACCTGGTCGCGGCCGACCATCTCGGCGACGAACGACTGGCGCGTCGGCACTTCGAGCGCGGAGGTCGTGCCGAGCGTCAGGCACAGCAGGTACACCTGCCAGAGCGCGGCGACCCCGGTCAGGTCGAGCACGCCGAGGACGGCGGCCTGGACGGTGCTGGCGCCCTGGATGATCATCAGCAGCTTGCGCTTGTCCACCCGGTCGGCGATCACCCCCGCCCACAGCGAGAGGAACAGCGTCGGGGTGAACTGCAGCGCCACCGCGACGCCGAGCGCGATCGGGTTGTTGCCGCTGAGGGTGAACACCAGCCAGTCCTGGGCGATGCGCTGCATCCAGGTGCCGATGTTCGAGATGATCTGGCCGGAGAAGAACAGCCGGTAGTTGCGCACTCGCAGCGAGTCGAAGACACCGCGTTTGCGGCGGGGCGGTGATTCCGGCGAAGGGGACGGTGGTGCTGATGTCCGGGTAGCAGAGGTCTTGGACTGGCAGTCTGTTCCGCTACCCGTTGTCGTCACCGTTTTTCGTTCCCCGCCATCCTGTCGATGATCTCGGCGGCACGGGAGAGCACTTCGCGCTCCTCGTCGCCGAGCTGAGCCAGTTGTTTGTCCAGCCATGCCTCGCGTACGGAGATCGCCTTGCGCACGTAGGTCAGCCCGCTCTCGGACAGTTCGACGATGGCCTGCCGGCCGTCGGTCGGATGCGGCCTGCGCTCCACGTACCCCAGGTCTTCGAGCGCGGCGATCACCCTCGTCATCGAGGGCGGCTGGACGCCTTCCTTCGCGGCGAGCTGGCCGGGGGTCAGCGGGCCGCACTTGTGCAGGGTGGACAGCGCGGCGACCTGGGTCAGGCTCAGGTCTTCCCCGACGCGCTGTGCCCGGAGCCGGCGGTTGAGCCGGACCACCGCGAGACGCAGGCGGCTCGCGAGGGAGCGCTCATGCGTGTCGCCGGACATATAGTTAGCATACCTTACGAAACATCGTCCCGATGGGTGAACCTCACCACGACCGGGCCGGGACCGGCAAACGAATTACCTGAAGGCCGCCTGGATCGGCCCGACCGCGAAGTACGCGACGAACGCGAGCGCGATCACCCACAGCAGCGGATGCACCTGGCGGGCCTTGCCGGTGACCGCGCGGATGGCGACGTAGCTGACGAACCCGGCGCCGATGCCGTTGGCGATCGAGTAGGTGAACGGCATGACCACGATCGTCAGGAACGCGGGCAGCGCGATGGAGAAGTCGGTGAAGTCGATCTCCTTGACCTGGGTCATCAGCATCGCGCCGACCACGACGAGCGCCGGGGCGGCCGCCTCGACCGGGACGATCTGGTAGAGCGGTGTCAGGAACATCGCGGCGAGGAACAGCACACCGGTGACGACGTTGGCCAGTCCGGTGCGCGCGCCCTCCGCGATACCGGACGCCGATTCGACGAACACGGTGTTCGAACTCGAGGACGCGAACCCGCCTGCCGCGCCGGCGAGGCCCTCGACGAACAGCGCCTTGCCGACGTTCGGCAGCTGGCCGTCCTTGGTGAGCAGCCCGGCCTCCTTGCCGAGCCCGGTCATGGTGCCCATCGCGTCGAAGAAGTCCGCGAGCACCAGCGTGAACACCAGCAGCACCACGGTGATGATCGGCAGCCGAGCCCAGGCGCCGAACGAGACGTCGCCCAGCAGCGAGAGATTCGGCAGCCCGGCGACGGTGTCCGGCAGCGCCGGGTAGCCCAGGTTCCAGCCCTTCGGGTTCACGCCCTTGGACGGTCCGGCCTTGAAGATCGCCTCGACGACGATCGCCAGCACGGTCGAGGACAGCACCCCGATCAGGATCGCGCCCTTGACCCGCTTCGCGACCAGAATTCCGGTGACCAGGAGTCCGACCACGAACACCGCGGTCGGCCAGGAGGCGATCGACCCGCCGATCCCGAGCCCGACCGGGACGGTGGTGTGCGCGTCGTCGGGAAGCCGCCGCACGAATCCGGCGTCGACCAGGCCGATGAGGCAGATGAACAGGCCGATGCCGACCGCGATCGCGGATTTCAGCGCGGCGGGCACGGCGCGGAACACCGCGGTCCGGAAGCCGGTGAGCACGAGCACCACGATGATGACGCCCTCGATCACCACCAGGCCCATGGCTTCCGGCCAGGTCATCTGCGGGGCGATGGTGACCGCGACGAGCGAGTTGATGCCGAGTCCGGTGGCGATGGCGAACGGGTAGTTGGCGACAAGGCCCATCAGGATGGTGAGCACCCCGGCCACCAGCGCGGTGACCGCGGCGACCTGCGGGACGGGGAGGATCGCGCCGGTGATGTCCTTGTGCGCGGCGGCGTCCTGCGCGGAGAAGCTGCCGAGGATCAGCGGGTTGAGCACGACGATGTAGGCCATCGTGACGAAGGTGACGAGCCCGCCGCGCAGCTCGCGCGACACGGTGGAGCCGCGTTCGCTGATCTTGAAGAAACGGTCCAGAGTGGACGCCGTCCGCTGCTGCGCCATCGCCTGCCTACCCTCCTGGCTGTCGCGAGGTACCCTTCCTCACGTGGGCGAACCGATCAATCCTCCGGACGTTACGAGCTCGTTGCGGCCTACGCCCGAGCTGCCCAAGCGGCTGACCGACCTGACGCCCGTGGTGATCGTAGGGACATCGCTGTGGGCTGTCGCGCTGGTCGTGCTCTTCTTCACCACAAGCGGGGTGTGGGTGCAGACGGCGCTGTCGGGCGTCGTGCTCGGCTTCATCGGCTTCGGCATCATCGGCTGGCAGCGCGCGGCGGCGCGCCGGGGTTCGAAGAGCGCGCAACGGCTCTAGCGGCCCCGCACGCGGAAACCGTGGCGCCGGTAGAGCGCCGCGGCGTACTGATTGGACGGTTGCACGCGCAGCACCACCCGCTCGGCGCCGTGTTCCTTCGCCCATTCGACGACCGCGACGACCAGCGCGTCACCGACGCCGCGTCCTCGGGCGAACGGCGCGACCCACATCGAGATCAGCTCGACGACGTCGTCGCGCGGCATCCCGCTGGCCATTCCGGCCGGTTTGCCGTTCAGCGCGGCCAGCACGTTGAACGAGTGCCCGCCGAGCCGCTGCCGCCAGCGCAGCTCCGTGTCACCGGCCCCTTGCCAGTCCGCGAGTGAGGCGCCGAACGCCTCCGGCGCTTCCCGCAACGCCGCGAGGCGCATCTCCCGCCATGCCGCCCAGTCCTCGGCGGTGAGCACACGCAGCGAGATCACGGTGTCCCCTCAGTTCAGCAGCGTCGCCGGAGCAGGGTCGTCGAGCAGTGCCGTCAGCAGGTAACGATCGGGCCAGCGATCGGTGGCCCAGGCGAAGGCCCGCGCCAGTCCCTCGGAGGTGTCCGCCGCGTGCAGGCGGTCGCCGGACCACCACGGAACGTCGCGCTCACCGTCCTCAAAGGACACCGTGAGCGTTTCGTGCAGGAGCACGCCGCCGTCCGGGAGCCGCACGCCGAGTTGGTCAGCGGCCAAGCGCAGCGCAGGCAAGTCGGCCCACTGGACGTACTCGCCTTCGCTCGTCACTTCGGCGCGCAGCGAGCTGGCGAGCGGCAGGTCGAGAAGTTCGGCGAGCCGCACCGGTTCCTCCGGCGTGACGACCATTCCACCCGGATCCAGCACCGCGGCGAACCAGGGAACGTCCAGTACGGCGACGTCCTCTGCTTCGGCGACATAGCTGTCCGCGACCCGGATGCCGCCTGGCATGTCCAGCTCATGAGCGTCTACTGTGGATTCGACAAGCGCCGCGTACGCCCGTGCGGCAAGCCCGGGCGTAATCCGGCGCTCCGGATCACCGAGCCGATCGAGCAGCTCCTGCACTTCGTCCACAGAGGACAGAGTCAGTTCGGTACGTACTCCGGCGGCGAGCAGAACTTCCCGGCTCAGACCGAGATCCGGGACCTCGTCGTAGAGCCCGGCGAGGTCCTTGGAGTCGGGCATCCGCCAGGTGATGGGCGGTTCGCCGTCCAGCAGGGCGTTGCGGGCAAGCCACCAGCTCGCGTGTCCGTCCGGCGCGGTGAGCGCGCGCCACGTCTCCGGCCGCGCGGCCAGCAGGCGCAGCGCGGCGGGCCAGGCATCGTCGGCGACCAGGTCGAGATCCCGGATCGCGAGCAGCGTCGCTGGAGGCTTCGCCAGGGAATCCCACCACTCTTCCTCGTCGGGAAGGTCGTGGTCGGGCTCGTGTGGCTCTGAATCGTCGACCACGGCGAAGGAGTCGAGCACGCCGACGGCGACCAGGGTTTCCTTCGGCCAGTCTTCGGCGAATTCTTCGTCCAAGACGGACAGTGCGCCGTCCTCGTCGAAGACCTCCTCGTCGAAAATCTCCAGTAGCGGCGAATCGGGCAGGACGAGTTCGTCGGCGCGACGCCAGCCGTCGTCGGCCGGAAGCGCCAGTGCCCGCGCCCATGGCGGCGCGGAATCCCCGCAGTCGGCCACCAGCCGCAGCACCGCGCCCGCGAGCGTCATGCCGTCCAAACCGGACCGGATGTCCTCGACGCTGCGCTCGACGGCGTCCATGAGCTGTTCGGACTCCAGCAGCCCTCGCGCGTCGGCGTGCTTGGCGCCCAAGCGTTCCAGCAGCGGATGCGCGGCTTCGGGATGGACCAGCCGCAGCCCCGGTACGTCCACATCGGACAGCAGTTCGAGCAGTTCGGCCGAGCCCTCGACGAGCAGCGCGCCCCGGACACCCGGCAGCGTCCGGCCATCGGACAGCGGCACCGGAAGGCCTTCGAGGGCGTTCGGGGTCAGCACGTGCGTGTCGACGGCGACCGCCAGCGCGGCATAGAGGTCATGCCACCAGCGAGGCTCCCGCGTGACGCCGGTCAGTGCGTCAAGCACGTCGCCGATACCGAGCGGCTCGGCCGAAACCGGCTTCAGCGTCGCGGCGGCACCCGATGGCGCATTGGCGATCAGACCGGGAATCAGGTCCTTCAGGAGCGGTGTGAGCCCGGGAATGTCGGCATCGAGAACCTTGGCCTGCCGCCCGGCAAGGTCGTCACCGGACTCCGCGGCCAGCCACGGTTCGTCCGTGAGCACCGCGAGGACGAGGTCGCGTACGGTCGCGTCCACAGTGGACTTCGGGAACCCGGCGGCGGGCACCAGCGCGAAGCGGTGTTCGGGCGGCAGCAGGCGAACCAGGCCGACATACTCGCGGGCCGCCGTTTCCAGCGCCGCGGAGAGTGCCGCGCCGGGCAGCACCCGGCGTCGGGACGGCTCGGTCGGCACCGGCGCGATCAGCCGCGCGGGCAGGGAAAACCGGTCATCGGTGGGGGTCGGCGCGTGCAGCACGTCGTCGTCGAGTGGTTGCGGCGTACCGGATTCGTCGACCGGAACCGCCCAGACCGCCGTCCCGCGATGCGTCAGCCATCGCGTCCGACCGCGTGGCCCGCGGATCTCGACGACGTCGCCGTCCGCTGCCCGCGTCCAGACCTCGCCCTCGACGTCGAATTCGGCCAGCCACGGCAGGGCGAGCAGCAGATCGCCCACGTCTTCGGAGAGGGCACGCAGAAGTTCTCCGGCCCGCGCGCCGTCCCGCAGCGGAAGCCTGACCTCGGTGTCGAAACCTTGCGGCAGCGGCAATTCCTCCGGCGACACCGGCCAAGGCAGGCGCAACACCGCGACGTCACCCTCGCGTCCAGCGGCAGCGCAAGTGCGTTCCGCGGAGAAGGCGACGCCACCGGTCCGCGACACGACACGCGGCTCACTGGACACCGTCAGAACGGCCGCGAACCCGACACCGAACTTGCCGACGGTGTCCGACGCGTCCTTACCGGAGGCCCTCAGCGAGGCCAGCGACTCGACGCCACGGGCGTCCAGCGGCGCGCCGGTGTTCGCGAAGCGCAGCTCACCGTCCACAACGGACACTCGAACTCGCCCGGGCGTCCCGGCGGCCTGCGCGGCGTCGGCGGCGTTCTGCGCGAGTTCGACGAACAACCGGTCACGGTAAGCGCCGACACGGAGATCGCCCTCCGCGTTGGTGTCCTCGACGAACCGGGTCGGCGAATCCTGCCAGGACCGCAGCACCGCGGTGCGCAACCGCTCGGTGCCGAACGGATCGGTCACGGGCGGCTCAGACGTCGCGCTGCTCACCGGCTGCTTCGCTGTTTTTTTTCGAGGACTCGGCCTCAGCGGGCTCGGTCTCCGGCGTGACTTCCGCGGCGGGCTCCGCCTCGGTCACGGCTTCCGGAACCTCCACCGGCTCGGCCTGGGGACGCTCGGCAGCGACCTCTTCAGCCACAGCCGACTCGGTCTCGGACTCGACGGCTTCGACCACGGCAGCCTCCTCAGGCTCCGCGACAGCGTCCTCCGCTACGACGTCCTCGGCGGCCGAAGCCTCGGGCACGACCTCGGCAACCTCGGGCTCCGCTGTCTCAGCCTCGGGAACTTCGGCGGCTTCGGCCGGGGCCACCGCCTCGGCCACAGCTTCCGTTTCCCCGGCGGCCTCGGGTTCCGGCGCGGGCTCGGGCGCCGGGGCGAAGTCCAGCAGCGAATCGTCGTAGACCAATTCCGCCACCGGCACCGAGGAGGTCACCTCGACCTCGATCTCGGAGTGCGCGCCACAGCCGTACTCGACATCGACCACGTGTCCGTCCGCCGGGGCGATGTCGTTGGTGCACGCGCCGAACGCCCCACGCAGCGAACCGGCGAGCGGTACGAAGAACCCGCAGGTCCCGCAGGTGCCGGGCGCGCTGCGCGCCATGTCCGAACGCGGCCCGAATTCGCCGGTGTGCCAGCGCGTCGCGGCGTCCTCGCGACCGAAGCGGGAAAGCACGTGTACGCGGCCGAGACCGGCCTCGTACGCGACCTCTTCGACCGCCGGGTCGTCGGACTGGAGGTACGCGGGCACGAGCCGCGGGTCGTCCTTGTCCGTCGGGAAGATGTCGCCGACCCCGAGGTCGCCGGCGCGGACCCGGCGCTCCCACGGCACCCACGCCGGGGCGACCAGCGCGTCCGGGCCGGGGGCGAGCGCGATCTCGCTGAGGGTGACCGGACCGTCCGCGGCTGCCAGCGCGACCGTCACCGACCAGCGCCAGCCCCGGTAGCCGGGCACGGCCGCCTCGAACAGGTGACTCACCGAGACGGCGTCCTCACGCTCGACGCCGGCGTGCGCGCCGACCTGCTCGGCGGGCGCGTCCTCCAGCAGCGCCGCGCGCGCGAACTCCACGGCGTCGGTCAGCTTGCGGTGGATCGAGCCGTCGTCCAGCGTCAACAGCAGGGTCATGGGGTCAATTGTGCCGCACGCATCCGCGCTGTCCGTGTCAGGCTGTGTCTCGTGCGGAAGCCGATCATTCTCTCGTTGCTCTTCGTCGCCGTCCTCGGCGGTTGTGCCGCGGCGCCGGCGGTACCGCCCGCCGCCGAGCGGCTCCGGGTGCAGGTGCTCGCGACGCTGCCGCACGACACGTCGGCGTTCACCGAGGGCCTCGAATTCGCCGGCGACACGCTGTACGAGAGCGCCGGGCTCGCCGGGAAGTCGACACTGACCGCGGGCCCGGCCGGCGGGACGCCGGCGACGCGCGTCGCGCTGCCCTCGCCACTGTTCGCCGAAGGCGTGACCGTGCTCGGGCCGAAGCTGTGGCAGCTGACCTGGCAGGACGGTTTCGCCATCGAACGAGACGCGAAAACCCTCGCCGAGCTGCGGCGCGTTCCCTTCGAGGGCGAGGGGTGGGGGCTGTGTCACCAGGCGGGCGGACGGCTGGTGATGAGCAACGGCTCGTCGAAGCTGACCTTCCGCGACCCCGCCACGTTCGCGGTCACCGGCTCGGTCGAGGTCGGAACGGCTCAGCTCAACGAGCTGGAATGCGTCGGCGACGCGGTGTACGCGAACGTTTGGCAGACGAGCCACCTCCTGCGCATCGACGCGGCGAGCGGCCGGGTCACCGCGACCATCGACGCAGACGGGCTGTACCAGCCCAAAACCGCAGGTGAGGACGTTCTCAACGGCATCGCCGCGATCCCCGGCACCGGCGAGTTCCTGATCACCGGGAAGAACTGGCCCTCGCTGTTCCGGGTGAGGTTCGTCCCGGCCTGAGCAGCAAAGCAGGGGATGAGCGGGCGGAACCGACCAGCGGTAAGGCAGGATTGACCCGTGGGTATCTTCGGTTCGCGCTCCGGTTCCGACGGCGGTTCATCCGGCCGGTCGGGTGCTGGTCGTGGCCGCAAGAGCAAGCGCAAGTGGACACCGGAGCCCGGGGCGGCCGCGCAGGCACGTCCCTGGCGGGAGGCGCCGCAGCCGACCCGCGTCGAGCAGCCCGCCCAGCCCGTGCCCGCCGAGCAGCCACGCAGCCGGTTCTACGACGACGTCCCGCCTCCGCCGCCCCCGGCCTACCGGCCGCCCGGGCCGACCGCCGACGACGCCCCGACCGGGGCCGTGCCGCTCGGCTACCACCAGCCACCGCCTCCCCGCGGCGCCCGCCCGTATCCGGCGCCCGATCCTTCGCAGCGGCAGACCGAGCCGGTCCGCCGGGACCGTCCGGTGCCACCCCCTCCCCCGAACGGCTACTACTCGGACCGTCCGCGCAGCGACGAGTACGAGCACTACGACACCGGTGGCTACGCCGGTGAGCCACGCGACGTCCCCGAGCGCGACGCCCCCGAAACGGAAACGGCCTCGCGGACCACGGCCGCGGCGGGCGCGGGCAGCCTGCCGCGGATGCCGAAGAAGATCACCGTGACCCGGGTCGCGGCGTTGCGCAGCCGCCAGCTGACCGGTCAGGCCGTCGGCGCGTTCCAGCGCGCGACGAAGGCCGATGGCGCCGACAAGTCCGGCCTGACTTCGCTCACCTACGCGGTGATGCTCAACTACGCCAGCGACGCCGCGATGGCGATCGCACTGGCCAACACGTTGTTCTTCGCGGCGACCAGCGGCGAGAGCAAGGGCAAGGTGGCGCTCTACCTGCTCATCACGATCGCGCCGTTCGCGCTGGTCGCGCCGGTGATCGGGCCCGCGCTCGACCGCATCCAGCGCGGCAGGCGGCTGGCGATGTGCGTGTCCTCGGCTGGGCAGGCGCTGATGGCCGTGGTGATGGCGCTGCACTTCGACGACTGGCTGCTCTACCCAGCCGCGCTGGGGATGATGGTGCTGTCGAAGTCGTTCACCGTGCTCAAGTCGGCGGTGACACCGAGGGTGTTGCCGCCGGAGATCACGCTGTCGAAGACGAACGCGCGGCTGACCGTGTTCGGCCTGGTGGCCGCGGGCGCGTTCGGCGCGCTGGCCAGCGGGATCAACGCGCTGTGGGGTTCGCAGGGCGCGTTGTGGTTCACCGTGCTCATCTGCCTCGGCGCGGCGGTGCAGTCGATGCGGATCCCCAGCTGGGTCGAGGTGACCGAGGGCGAGGTGCCCGCGTCGCTGACGACGCAGCCGGATCGGCGGGAGCGTCGCAAGCGGCAGCCGATGGGGCGGCACATCGTCGTCGCGCTGTGGGCCAACGGCAGCGTGCGCGTGCTGACCGGGTTCCTGATGATGTTCGCGGCGTTCGCGGTGAAATCGCAGATGGAGGGCACCGGGCACAGCCCGTTCATCCAGCTGCTGCTGCTCGGCATCATCGGTGCCGCGGCCGGGGCGGGCGGATTCCTCGGGAACGCGCTGGGCTCGCGGCTGCACTTCGGCAGCCCGGATCAGGTGCTGCTCGGCTGTGTCGCGGCGTGCGTACTGTCCACTGTGGTCGCGACGCTCGCCTCGGGGCTCGCCACCGCTGCGATCGTCGGCCTCATCGGCGCGACGGCCAGTGCCCTGGCGAAGATCAGTCTTGACGCGGTGATCCAGGAGGACCTGCCGGAGGAGTCGCGGGCGTCGGCGTTCGGCCGCTCGGAGACCGTGCTGCAGCTCGCCTGGTGTTTCGGCGGCGCGGTCGGCCTGCTGCTGCCGCCGACGTACTGGATCGGCTTCCTAGTGGTGTCGATCCTGCTCGTGATCGGCCTCGTCCAGACGTTCATGGTGCAGCGCGGCGGTTCGCTCGTGCCCGGCCTCGGCGGCAACCGCCCGGAGCGCCCGCAGGCGACCGGCAGCAGGCCGGTCCCCGGTGGGCCGCGGCGGCAGGCGGGCTCGTAGTCTTCGAACCATGCGACGTTCTCGGGTGGTGGCCTTGCTGGCGGCCGGTGGTTTCGCGGTGGCCGGATGCTCGGCGCCCGGCCCGGCCGAGGTGACGTTCTTCGCGGACGGTCACACGATCCGGGTGACGCCGTTCACCCTGTGCGATCTGAAGTCCGCCAAATGCGTTCCGGACCCGGACGCCGCGGGCAGCCTGAAGGTCCGGCCCGGCCGCCCGGTCCAGATCTCGGTGCCCGGCGACATCGCGAAGTCGCTGTGGAAGGTCACCGCGCAGTACGTCAACGGCAAGGGCGAACCCCAGCCGCTGATGGAGAACATCATCACCTCGCGCGACCGCTACGCCTACACCGTGACGCCGCCGTCGAAGGACGACCAGATCCAGGTCATCGAAATCGCGCAGGCGTCGGTGATCACGCGCACCGGGAACCCGGAGGACGCGGAGCCGATCACCACGGCGCTCTGGTCGCTCCAGGTCCAGCCCGGCTGACGTTTCACCGCTCACCGCGCGGGAGCAAGGGACCTTTGCTATCGCTCCCCCTGCTCCCGTACCGCGCGGGCCTATGCGCCCCGATGTGGTTTTCTCACCAAGGGTTCTGGGGCTGTGGGCGCTGCAGGACGCCTTCGGTGCGCTGGTCTGGGGTGCGACAAGGGCGTCCCTGGGTGCGGTGGATGCACCCAGGGCGTCCCTTGGACTACCCCGCGCACGAGCCGACACCATTCGCCGATGTCGCGAACGCTCCGTTGCCGACGATGAACGTCCCGAACGGAGCGTTCGCGACACACGCCCCGGACCCAACGCCGCATTCGGGCGTTCGAGCCACCTCGCGAACGGGCGGTTTACGGGTCGAGGTCCCTGGCGACCGCGCGCATGATCTCGGCGATCTGCTTGGTGTGCTTGCGATCCGGGTAGCGGTTGCGCCGCAGGTCCGGCTGCACCTTGAGCTCGAGCAGCTTGATCATGTCCTCGATGAGGCCATGCAGCTCCTCGGCCGGGCGGCGGCGGGCCTCGGCCACCGACGGCGGCGGGTCCAGCAGCCGGACGGAAAGGGCTTGCGGGCCCCGGCGGCCGTCGGCGACCCCGAACTCCAGGCGCTGACCGGCCTTGAGTCCTTCGACGCCTTGGGGCAGCGCGGCCTTGCGGATGTAGACGTCGGCGCCGCCGTCCTGCGTGACGAAGCCGAACCCCTTCTCCGCGTCGTACCACTTGACCTTGCCGGTCGGCACTTCCCTCACCAATCCTTTGCTGTGCTGCTCACGACGAACGCGCCCGGGGCGTACCCAGGGCGCGCGTCCGCTAAGCGTATCTCGACACAGGCCCTGGGGAGAAGTGGATACCGGCGGCTACCCTCTGCGCTATGAGCACCGCGACGAAGGAGACCGCCGTGACCGCAAGCGGCAAACCGTTCCTGATGCGGATCGGCATCGGCCTGTTCGGCCTCGGGATGCTCGCCGTGGTGGTGGTGTTCATCCTCTTCGCCACCGGTATGGAGAACCTGCCGGTGTGGCTCAGCGTCGGCGCCGGGGTCGTCACCCCGCTCGGGCTGTTGCTGGGACTGATCGCGCTGGTCCGCGAGGCGCGGACCAAGAACTAGCCTGCCGCTCCGCCGCGGGTGGCGGAGGCGCATGGATGCATCAGGGCACCGCGCGCACCGCCTCCTCGGCGAGTGCCCGGGTGAACCACGCCGGAAACTCCTCGAGCGAGTCGAACACCACATCGGCCCCCTCGGCCAGCAACTCCGCGCGGCTGCACGGGCCGGTCGCGACACCGACCGCGACCGCTCCGGCGGCACGCGCGCCGAGGATGTCGCCGATGTGATCACCGACGTACACCTTGGCTTCGTGCGCCTTGAGCGCTTCCGCCTTCCCCGTCGACCACAGCTCGCCGACGAGTTCGTCGACCTCGAAGCCGAGCGCGTCGATGTGCAGCTTCGCGTTCGGCGCGTACTTCCCGGTGACGACGAGCGTGCTGCCGCCCACGTCGTGAACCGCTCGCAACGCCTCGGCGGCGCCGGGCAGCGCGATCGTGACCGGCACGACCACGTCCGGGTACAGCTCACGAAAGCGGCCGACGAGCGCGGGAATGCGCGCCTCGGGGGCACCGAAGCCACGCAGGCTGTCGTCCAGCGGCGGCCCGAGGTTGGCCGCGAAGTGCTCCCCGTCCAAGGGCAGCCCCGACTCCGCGCCGAGCGTGTTCATCGCCACGAGCATGCCCGGCCGCGAGTCGATCAGTGTCATGTCGAGGTCGAACCCCACGGTGATTCCCACACAGCCACCGTAGCCGCCACCCCCGGCAGAACTCGTTCCCCGGGAACGCACGGTGTACACGAAGCTCCATCAGGTCAACTCTCTTGACACGGTGGCACCCTGTGTCAAGCTGGTCGATGTGGGCGAGATCACCAGCTTCACCGACCGCGTCAAGGCATCGCTGCGCGAAGCGCTGCTCGAAGCGGCCACCGAGCTGCTCGCGGAGCGCGGGTACGCCGGGCTGCGGATGGCCGACGTCGCCGCCAGGTCCGGAGTGAGCAGGCAGACCGTCTACAACGAGTTCGGGAACAAGTCGGCACTGGTCCAGGCCGTCGTGCTGCGCACGGCGTCGGAGTTCCTCGACGGCATCCGCCAGCGCGTGGAGGTGGCGGAGGACCTTCTCACGGCCATCCACGGCGCCGTCGTCTACACGATCGAGCACGCCAGGGAGAACCGCCTCGTCGCCGCGGCGCTCGGCACCGAAGCCGGCGAGGATCTGCTGCCGCTGCTCACCACCAAGGGCGAGCCGATCCTCACGGCGGCCGCGGAACTGGCCGCCGGGCAGTACCTGGAGTTCGAGCCGGAGATGCCGCCCGCGTCGGCGGCACTGCTCGCCGAGACGGTCGTGCGGCTCTCGTTGTCCCACCTGACATTGTCCACGCATTCGGCGTCCGAGGCCGCGGACGCCGTCGTCGCCGTGCTCGAACCCGCCATCTCCCGTTTCACCGCCCAGGATTCCCAACCGTCCACAATGGAGTGACACGAAGGGGCCGTCATGACCGACACACTCGCCGAGCTTCGCACCGGATTCTCCTCGCTGCGCAAAGGTGGACTGAACTGGGATTCGTTCCCGCTGCGACTGTTCGCCAAGGGGAACAAGAAGTTCTGGAACCCCGCCGACATCGACTTCGGCCGGGAACGGGAGGGCTGGGAATCCCTCAACGACGAGCAGCGCCGGTCGACGACGTACCTCGTCGCGCAGTTCATCGCCGGGGAAGAGGCCGTCACCGAGGACATCCAGCCGTTCATGCGGGCCATGTCCGCCACCGGCCGGTTCGGCGACGAGATGTACCTGACGCAGTTCTGCTTCGAGGAAGCCAAACACACCGAGGTGTTCCGGCGCTGGATGGACGCTGTCGGGCTGACCGAGGACCTGCACCCGTTCGTCGCGGAGAACCCGCACTACCGCAAGCTTTTCTACGAGGAGCTGCCGCAGTCGCTGCGAGCACTGGAGGAGGATCCCAGTCCCCTCAACCAGATCCGCGCGAGCGTCACGTACAACCACGTCATCGAGGGCAGCCTCGCGCTGACCGGGTACTACTCGTGGCAGCTGATCTGCACCCAGCACGACATCCTGCCGGGCATGCAGGAACTGGTACGCCGCATCGGCGACGACGAACGCCGTCACATGGCGTGGGGCACCTTCACCTGCCGACGGCACGTCGCCGCCGACGATTCGCTGTGGGACGCCGTGCAGCAGCGAATGGGCGAATTGCTGCCACACGCGTTGAACATGATCCAGTGGGTGAACGACCAGTTCGAGGAAGTGCCGTTCGACAACGATCCGGAGGAACTGATCCAGTACGCCGCCGACCGCGCGCAACGGCGACTGGGCGCGATCGAATCGGCCCGCGGGATGCCCGTCGAGCAGATCGACGTCGACTATTCGCCCGAGCATCTGGAAGACACTTTTGGCGAGGAGGACGCGAAAGCGTTCGCCGAAGCGGCCGCGAACGCCGGCTGACATGAGCTGAAGGGGACTTTCGCCGCATCCGACGCGACGAAAGTCCCCTTCAGCTCGTCTCACGCGAGGAAAGTCCCCTTCATCCTGTCCGTTCAGGTGAATTCTCTTCACACGAAAGTGAATACTTCCAGGAAGGAGGTGACCGTTCGGCGCTGCCACCCGGTCGTGGACTTACGCCGCGGGCACGGCCGTAGCAGCGTCGAAAAGCACACTGTTCATGCCTTGCCTAACGCGGACGGGGATACGGATGTCGGCATTGAGGACGATGGGCACGTTGGCGGCGGCGCTGCTCGCCGGTGCGGCGATCACGGCGGCACCCGCCGCTGCGGACACCGACATAGTGGGCGGGCGGCCCGCGACGAAGGGCGAGTTCCCCCACCAGCTCAGTCTTCGTGACTCGTTCAGTGGCAAACATTTCTGCGGAGCGTCCATTCTGGACAAATACACCGCGCTCACCGCGGCGCACTGTGTGGCGGATTTCCACGGTGACGCGAGCAAGCTGTACGTGGTCGCGGGCAGCAACCTGCTCGACCGGGGCGGCGTCAAGTCCAGGGTCAAGAAGATCGTGACGCACAAGCAGTACGACGCCCAGCGGATCGTCAACGACATCGCGATCCTCAAACTCTCGTCCGGTCTCACGTTCGGCTCTGCCGTCGCCGCGGTGCCGCTGGCGACCTCGGATCCCTCGGCGGGCAGCCAGGTCACGCTGAGCGGCTGGGGCCTGACGAGCTTCCCCGGCACGATCCCGAACGCGTTGCAGACGCTCACCATGCACGTTCTCGGCCATTCGGCGTGCGTCCAGCAGAACCCGACCGACCTCCCGATCTCCGCGGGCAACCTGTGCACCATCAGCCCGAAGGGCAAGGGGGCGTGCAAGGGCGACTCGGGCGGGCCACTGGTGGCGGGCGGCAAGCAGGTCGGCGTCGTGTCCTGGGGAGTTCCCTGTGCGAAGGGCTATCCCGACGTGTTCACCAGCGTGAGCGCCTATGCGAAGTGGATCCAGCAGAACCGCTGAGCCGAACTCGGTCAACACCACCGAAACGGCCCTGAACAGCGCGAATCGCGCTGTTCAGGGCCGTTGTCCTCAAGGCGGCGTCGGGTACCCTCGGGCCCCGGATGGGTGGTGATCATGACCAGGGTGACGAAACGCGATCGGCTGCTGTGGTGCGCCGGAATCGCCGTACTGACCGCGCTCACCGCGTGGACGGTCGTCCGCGTATCGACGGAGCCCGCGCCGAATGCGAGCGCGGCTGCGATCGCACCGGCCGCGGCGCCCGGTGGTGGCGCCGCGGCCCCGGGCCGGGTATCTCCGTCCCAGGAACCGGTTTCGGCCGTGGTACTCAACAAATGCCCGGTGTCCGCGACGGCGTGTGTGGACGAAGGGCTCAGGATCAGCTGGCTGCAGAAGGACGGCAAGATCACCTACGGCCCGGTGCCGGTGATGCCGGGCACCGACGGCCCGGACGATTCCGTGGCCACGCCGAAGGGCGTCTTCCATGTCGCATGGAAGGACGCCCACCACGTCAGCAACGAATTCCCCGAAGCCATGCCGAACGCGGTGTTCTTCGCTCCCGGCGGCATCGCCTTTCACGAGGGCAGCCTGATCGCCGCGTCGCACGGTTGCGTGCACCTGAGCCCGGAGGCCGCCGGCCGGTACTTCGACGCGCTCCCGGTCGGCGCCGAGGTGGCTGTTTTCTAGGCGTGCTTGGTCTTCGCGACGTCTTCCAGGCCGAGAATGGTGACGGCCTGCTGCCGCATTTCGATCTTACGGACCTTACCGGTCACGGTCATCGGGAACTCGTCCACGACGTGCACGTAACGCGGGATCTTGTAATGCGCCAGCTTACCCGCACAAAACTCCCGTAAGCTCTCCGCCGTCAACGGCGTCGCACCCTCACGCATCCGCACCCACGCCATCAACTCTTCACCGTACTTGACGTCCGGCACGCCGATCACCTGCGCGTCCAGAACATCCGGATGCGTGTACAGGAACTCCTCGATCTCCCGCGGATACAGGTTTTCACCACCCCGGATCACCATATCCTTGATCCGCCCCGTGATGTTCACATAACCGGCGTCATCCATCACCGCCAAATCCCCGGTATGCATCCACCGTGCCGCATCGATCGCCTCCGCCGTTTTGTCCGGCTGCTCCCAATACCCCAACATCACCGAATACCCGCGCGTACACAACTCACCCGGCTCACCCCGCGGCACCGTCAACCCCGACTCCGGATCGACGACCTTCACCTCCAGATGCGGCCCCACCCGCCCCACCGTCGACACCCGCCGCTCCACCGAATCATCCGCCCGCGTCTGCGTCGACACCGGCGACGTCTCCGTCATCCCGTAACAAATCGACACCTCCGCCATCCCCATCCGCTCGATGACCTGCTTCATGACTTCGACAGGACACGGCGACCCCGCCATGATCCCCGTCCGCAACGACGACAGGTCAAAACTGCCGAAATCGGGATCGGCGAGTTCCGCGATGAACATCGTCGGAACACCATAAAGCGAAGTGCACTTCTCCGCCGACACGGCCTCCAACGTGGCTTTCGGATCGAACGCGGGAGCCGGAATCACCATGCAGGCCCCGTGTGACGTACACGCCAGATTCCCCATCACCATACCGAAACAGTGATAAAAGGGAACGGGAATACACACCCGGTCACGCTCGGTGTAGCCGCAGAGCTCGCCGACGAAGAAGCCATTGTTCAGGATGTTGTGGTGCGACAGCGTCGCGCCCTTCGGGAACCCGGTCGTCCCCGAGGTGTACTGGATGTTGATCGGATCATCCGCCGAAAGCCCGGCCTGCAACTCGGCCAGCCGAGCCGGATCACCCCGCCGCCCCGCGTCCATCAGCGACGTCCACTCGTCGCCGCCGAGCAACACGACGTGTTGCAGCGCCGCGCATTTCGGCCGCGCCTCGGCGATCATCGCGGCGTAGTCCGAGGTCTTGAACGACGCCGCGGCCACCAGCAGTTTCACCCCGGCCTGGTTCAGCACGAACTCCAGCTCGTGCGACCGGTACGCCGGGTTGATGTTCACCAGGATCGCGCCGATCTTGGCCGTGGCGTACTGGACGCACGTCCACTCCCACCGGTTCGGCGACCAGATCCCCACCCGGTCGCCCTTGCCGATGCCGAGCGCCACCAGGCCGAGCGCGAGCGTGTCGACCTCTCCGGCCAGCTCCCGGTAAGTCCACCGCCGCCCCGCCGCGCGGTCGACCAGCGCGTCCCGGTCACCGAACGCCGCCACCGTGCGATCGAAGTCGCCGCCGATCGTGTCCCCCAGCAACGGCACGTCGGAGACCCCGGAGGCGTAACTGGGCAAGGGTGCGGGCATGGAGACCTCCCAGACGTCGGCGGCTGCGGACCGCAGTCTAAGAACCCGGCGGCTGGGCTGCCAGCGGACCAGGCTCCACCGGTAGCGGGCCCGGACCGCGGCGGCAGCCCGGTCTGCGGAACGCCCAGATGCTCGGCGACGTACGGAAACCGGTGACCGAACCTTCTCGTGCGGTGAAATGCCGACAGGAATGGTCCAGTTCGTCTCGCTTTTTCGGATCATTGAACGACACCGGCAGATCTCGGCATCCCCGGCGGAAACCGGGTGCGTTGATCCTCCCCGGGTCAATGCGGCCGACCGTCGGCGTAGCGGGCGCCGGGCGTAGCGGTTCCGCTACCCTCGGCGGCAGGCTCGATGTGGCGGAGGGATCGGTTCGTGCCGGAGGAATTCTCGCTGGGCATGTTCGAGGTGGACGTCGCCGTCCGCCGGGCTGGGCTTCCCGCCAGTTGGGCTCCGTTCGACGTCCGGAGCGCGGTCCAGGCGGCCGGCGACGACGCGATCGCCACCTATGACCGGCTGAATACCGAGGCGTGGGACGCCCTGCGTGCCCGTCGGCTCGCCGACCGGGACAAGCTGGACGTCGATGTCGCCCACACGCTCCGCGCCTGGACGCAACCCGACGTGCTGATCATCGTGCGGGCGACCGAGCTCGCCGACCGCCGTCGCGTCTACTACCGCGCGACCATCGCCGAAGGGCTCGGCGTCCTCTCCGAGCAGGTGGGCGACAACATCACCTTCCTGCAGATCCGCCCGGACCGCCTGGTCGACGCGATGGTCGGCACGCTTCCGCCGTATCGCCCCGTTCCGGTTCGCCCGGTGACCATCACGCGCCGCTCGCGCCCCGCGCCACAGGGCGATCGCGACTTCAGCGCCGAGGACTTCACCGCCGAGCCCAGCCGAGCAGAGCAGGAGGCGTTGACCTCGTTCAGCCAGTGGCCACCACATCGGCTGGGCAGCGTCGAACTCCACGTGCGCAGCAGCCACTCGGTGCTCCACAACCAAGGCGCGGTCACGTTCTTCGACTCCGAGGGCGGCCGCTTCCTCGTCTTCACCGAGCCGCTTTCCGGCGGCGAAACCCGGCTCAGGTATGTCCCGTCGGACGGCTCGCACCTACGGCGCTGGCTGCACGACACCATTGCCGAAGTCGCCCGTTAGCCCGCCGTCGTTTCGAGCGCATTCGCCGCCTCGCCGCCTCTCCGACGAACCTGCGCACGCCCTCCGGACCACCCTCGTCCCCTGACCGGGGTAGTCCCTGCTCACGAAACCGCAGACGGCCCCGGCTGGTCACTAGTACAGTGCCAGTAGGCCACGCACGGTGGTCACGGAGGGTGCGGGAGGGGCACTATGGCCGGGATAACCTTCGGCGAGGAGGGCTCGGTACCGGGCACGAGCCAGGCCGCCGGCGATGCGGGCCAAAACCTTCTCAAGGGCATACTGAGCGCGCCGATGGACGCCGACGCGGCCAAGCGAATCTCGACCGGTGGGGCCGATCTGAAGAAGATGGCCGAGAACGGCAGCTTCGCGATCAACGAAGCCGGACTCCAGGCCTACCTCAAAGCCTGCGACAAGTTCCTTGGCGGATTTGATTACTGGAGAGGACAGCTCCAGCGCCTTACCCAGCCGGCCAAGATGGGCGGCAGCGACTACGCGAAGAAGGTCGCGAACTTCAACGCGAAGGTCGCGGGTGGTGATGACCAGGCACTACTGCCGAACCTCCAGCTCATGTACAAGGGCATCGAGGACGCCAGGGCGGCGTTGCTGATCGCGCGGAAGAACTACCGCGAGACCGAGGAAGCCCACAACATCACCTTCGCCAAGCTCAACAAGGAACTCGATCACTAGTGAGCCGACACGTCCTGCCCAGCATCATGTCCCTGGCCATAGCGGTCATCACACTCACCGCGTGTTCCAGCCAGGTCGGCGGCCAAGCCAGCCCTTCGGCATCGTCCCCTGCGGCGACCAGGTCGACTCCCACCACAGCAGATCCGAGTAACCCGTTCGCCGGCATGAATCCGTGCACGATGCTGGACCAGTTGCTGTCCGGGCAGGGGTTTCCCCCAGCCGCTCCGTCGCTGGCGGACAAGAAACACGCGTGCGACACGACCAGGCCTGTGAACGACCCCAAGGGGAGCGCATCGATCGGTCTCGGACTTTACCCAGGCCAGAAGGTCAACGAGAACATCAATAACCCGGCCAAGGCCAAGCCGGGAACGATCGACGCCAGTGGTCGTCCTGTGGTTCTCCAGCCGGAGCCGCTCAACTCCAGTGGGCAGTGCCAGATCAATCTCCAGGTCGCCACCAATTCACGGATGGACGTTCTGGTGACGTCAGGTTTGGATACCGAACGTGCGTGCAAGATGGCCGGTGACCTTGCGGAAAAGGTCGATCCGTTGTTGCCGAAGGCGTGAGGGGAGCTCCGTCATGAACCAGCCGCACCGGGCACAACACCAGCAGTCGGCGGGTGAGTTCTACGCCGAGACGCAACGGCAGCTGGCGGGGAACGCACGCCACCTGGGGTCCGAGGACTGGGACGAAGCGCGGGACGGGATCGGGCAACAGACCCAGGACATGGCCTCCGTGTATTCGGTCACCCAGGGGCACGCGCTACTGCAGGGCCAGACAACGCGGACTGATTTTCCAACGCCCGAGCAGCACTACCCGGGCATGGCGCACGAAGAGTTGTACCGCATGGCCCACGACAATCTGGACCTTGAACAGATCAACAGGTACAGCGAGGTCACCAACCAGTTCGGTAACTGGCTGGCTGATGTGTCCAACGCGTTCGCCGACGCGGGCAGCGGGGCGCAGACCCAGTGGCAGGGAGAGGCCGCGTCCGGCGCGCACGGGTTCTTCCAATCCACCGCGAGCCATGCCGAGCAGGCGAGCAACGCGGTGCAGCTGACGTCGAACCGGTACTCCCAGCAGTCCTCGGCCGCGCACTACGCCAAGACGAACATGCCGGAGCCGACCGGGTTCAACCAGGACGCCGAGATGAACAAGGCGGTCCAGCAGTTCGTCACCGGTGACCACGCCGCGGCGACCGAGACGATGAGCGGGATCACCGCCAAGCAGCAGCAGGCCGACGAGGCGCACGGCCGGGCGGTGCAGGTCATGCAGAACCTGGACACGACCTATCACGAGACGGCCTCGACCCAGCCGACCTACACTCCGCCGCCGCAGCCGGGCAACGACAGCACGACCGCGAGCAGCGCGCACGCCACCGGGTTCAGCGGCACGGGCACCACGAGCGGTGTCGGCCCGGGGACGGGAACACCTGGTGGAGGCCAGTTCACCGGTTCCTCCACGCCGTACACCGGCGGTGGTGGCAGCAGCTACAGCCCGCCGCCGAGACTCACCACGGGCACGGGCAACCCCAACCTGCCCCCGGTCGGCGGCCCCGGCACCAGGCCGCCGATGACCATGCCCCCCGGCACGCGCCCCGGCGACTTCGGGCTCGCCGGCGCCCCGCCGGTCAATCCCGGCGGCAAGGGCGGGGACATCACGCGGAGCAAGCCGGGGACGGGGTCCGGACGCGCGGGCAGCAACTTCGCGGGCTCCCGGGTGTCCGGCGGTGGCTACAGCCCCGGCAAGGGCGAGCAGGCCGTGGGCAAGGGCAGCGGCGGCAGTGGCTCGGGCAAGCCCGCAGGGGAACGCCTCGAGCGTGGCGCGACGGCCGCGGCCAACGCAGGCAAAGCGGGCAAGGCGGGAGCGCCGGGTGCCGCGGGCGGGCAAGGCGCCGGCAAGAAGAAAGAAGAGGACAAGGAACACAAGAACAAGATGCCGTTGCAGGACGACGAGGTGTTCGAGGTGAAGCCGGATCGCGGGCCCGACGGCGAGAAGATCGTCCCGCCGGTCATCGGCGGCTGACCCTTAGGGGGTTGCGCCGCTGGGGACCTCCTCACAGCGGTCCCTCCGGGCCGCTCGCCTCGATATCGTGGAAGTCATGCGCTTCTACCTGGTCGACGCCTTCACCGACCGTGCCTTCGCGGGTAACCCGGCCGGGGTTGTCCTGCTCGACGCGCCCGCCGATCCCACGTGGATGCAGATGGTGGCCGCGGAGATGAAGCACTCCGAGACGGCGTTCGTCGTCACCACCGGCGACGGACCGAAGTCGCTGCGCTGGTTCACTCCGGCCGCCGAAGTGGATCTCTGCGGCCACGCCACCGTCGCGACGACGCACGTGCTCGGCGGCGAGCAGGTCTACACGACCCGCAGCGGCGAGCTGCGCTGCCGGGCCGAGGACGGCTGGGTGACGCTGAACTTCCCCGCCGACCCGCCGCAGCCCACCGAGGACGACCTGAGCGCGATCCTGCCCGGTGTCGAGATCGAGGAAACCGGGCGCGGGGTCGACAACCTGTTCGCGGTGGTCAAGGACGCCGACGTCGTCCGCCGCCTCACGCCGGACCTCGCCGCGTTGAAGGCGACCTGGAACGGCAGGCTGCTCGTCACCGCACCGGGCGACGCCGAGGGCGTCGACTTCGTCAGCCGGTTCTTCGGGCCCGGCGTCGGCGTCGACGAGGACCCGGTCACCGGCTCGGCGCACTGCATGCTGGCGCCGTACTGGTCGGGGCGGCACGGCCGCGCCGAGTTGACCGGGCACCAGGTGTCCGAACGCGGCGGGATCGTGCGGACGAAGCTCGACGGCGACCGCGTCGAGCTGGCCGGTCAGGCCGTCACCATCGTGAGCGGGGAGCTGCACGTCTGATGCGATTCATCCTCAACATCATCTGGGTCGTTTTCTGCGGCTTCTGGATGGCGCTCGGTTACCTCGTCGCCGGGATCATCTGCTGCGTCCTGATCATCACGATCCCGTTCGGGCTCGCGTCGTTCCGGATCGCGCACTACGCGCTGTGGCCGTTCGGCCGGACCGTCGTCGACCGCCGCGACGCCGGTGCCGCGTCGTGCCTCGGCAATGTCATCTGGTTCGTGTTCGCCGGGCTGTGGCTGGCCATCGGGCACGTCCTCACCGGGATCGCGCTGTGCGTCACGATCATCGGCATCCCGCTCGGCATCGCGAACTTCAAGATGATCCCGGTGTCGCTGACCCCGCTGGGCAAGGAGATCGTCGACCTGCCCTAGTCCTCCGGCTCGAACGGCAGCTCGACGACCAGGCACGGACCGCCGACGAACAACCCGCCGTCGACGCCGAGCGCCTTGCCGCCCGCGTAGAGGTACGGCCCGTCGATCTGCGCCGGGTGGATCCCCAGCTGGTCGGCGATCACGCTGTGGCCGTGCACGACCCGCTCCCCGCCGAGCAGGTCGAGCAGGCGCTGGGCGGCCTCCTCGCCGTCCGGGCCGCGGAAGGCGTAGCGCGTGGTCATCCGCCGCCACACGTCCCACCAGGCCTCCAGATCACGGCCTTCGAGGATCTCGCGGACACCGGCGTTGATGCCCTCGATGTCCTCGCCCCATTCGAGGTATTCGAGCGTGTCCGAATGCAGCAGCAGGTGCTCGTCGGCGAGTGCCCCCAGCGGACGGCTGGTCAGCCACGCGATGTGCTCGCCGGTGAGCCTGTCCTGGTCGTCGGCCAGCCCGCCGTTGATCTCCCAGCTGCGCGCGAAGCTGCGTGGCCCGAAATCCGACGGCACCGGCTCGTCGCCGAAGTGGTACATCCCCAGCAGCAGGATCTCGTGGTTGCCCAGCAGCGTCTGGACCAGGCCACCCGCCTCGGCGGCCTCGGTTTCCAGCCGCATCACCAGGTCGATCGCGCCGACGCCGTCGGGCCCGCGATCGACGAAGTCGCCGAGGAACCACAGGTGGTCCTCCCCTCCCGCCCAGTTCTCGTCGTCGTCGAGGAGCCCTTCGGCTCTGAGGGCATCGGCCAGCGCGTCACGGTGGCCGTGCACGTCGCCCACCACATACGTGGACCGGTCCTTGCTCATCTCCCGACGATAAGCCCTGCTCCCGGCAGCCGACGATCAGCCTTCGCCGAACGGGTCACGGGTCCGCCCGATCAGGTCGGCCACCGAGTCGAGCACCAGGGTGGGCCGATACGGATAGCGTTCGGCCGACTCCCGGGTGGAGATGCCGGTGAGCACGAGGATGGTCTGCAGGCCGGCCTCGATCCCGGAGTGCACGTCGGTGTCCATCCGGTCGCCGATCATCAGCGTCGACTCCGAATGCGCGCCGAGCCTGCGCAGGGCACTGCGCATCATCAGCGGGTTCGGCTTGCCGACGTAGTACGGCGAGCGCCCGGTGGCCCTCTCGATCAACGCGGCGACCGATCCGGTGGCAGGCATCGAACCCTCCAGGCTCGGCCCGGTGGCGTCCGGGTTGGTGGCGATGAACCGCGCCCCGCCCTCGATCAGCCGGATCGCGCGGGTGATCGCGCTGAAGCTGTACGTCCTGGTCTCGCCGAGCACGACGTAGTCCGGGTCGCGCTCGGTCAGCACGTAGCCGACTTCGTGCAGCGCCGTGGTCAGCCCGGCCTCGCCGATCACGAACGCCGACCCGTTCGGCCGCTGTGCGGAGAGGAACTTCGCGGTGGCCAGCGCGGAGGTCCAGATGGCCTCCTCCGGGATGTCCAGACCAGTGCGCAGCAGCCGGGCCCGCAGGTCACGCGGGGTGTAGATCGAGTTGTTGGTCAGCACCAGGAAGTCGATCCCGTTCGACCGGAGCTCCGCGAGGAACTCGTCGGCGCCGGGAACGAGGTGTTCCTCCCTGACCAGGACGCCGTCCATGTCGCTCAGGTAAGTCCACTGCCGATCGTTCATGTCCCGGATCCTACGGGCAAACCCGGGAGCTCTCCTGGCACTCCGCCCACGACACGTGTGCGCCGTACCGCCGAACTGGCTACAGTGGAAATAGCCGCCGATTGCGAGGGGAGTCGCAGGGTCGGCGCGCACAACGGGGATTTGGGGGAATACGAAAAGTCACGAACACAGTTTTCGTGCGAGCGGGGGAATCACATGTCTCTCAGCGCAATTCACCCTGCCCTTGGCATTGCCACACACAGGAGGGCAGGGACGATTCATGACGGAAACAATCGACCGCCGGACACAAACCACGGAATTGGCGGGGCCGAACTGGGGACTGACCAAGTTCCTTGATCCACTGCGGATTCCGCCGGTGATCCGGCCGCATTCGTGGTGGCACCACGAAATGATCACCATTCCGATGGTCACCAAGACGCAGCGGCTGCATTCACAGCTGCCGCCGTCGAAGCTGTGGACCTATGCGGGGGAATTCCCGGGTCCGACAATCGAAGTGCGCAGCGGCAAGCGACTGCGGATTTCGTGGAACAACGACATCGAGGGAAAGATTCCGCTCGTCGCGGCGCAGGGCCCGGCGGGCACCAATCCGTCGAGCAGGCCGGGCAGCGAACTCGACCTCAAGGACTACAAGATCATCGAAGGGGTCGCCGACCTGCCCGCGTGGACCGTGGTGCACCTGCACGGCGCCCGCACCAACGCCGGCAACGACGGCTGGGCACACAACGCCAACCTCGCCGGCACCTCGCAGCTGACCGAGCACGACAACGTCCAGCAGGCGATGCCACTGTGGTACCACGACCACGCGATGGCCATCACCCGCTTCAACGTCCACACCGGACTCGCGGGGATGTACCTGGTCAGGGACGACGAGGAGGACGCGCTCGACCTGCCGGGCGGCGATCACGAGATCCCGCTGATCATCGCCGACCGCAACCTCGACCGCGACCCGGCGACGGGCGCGCTCACCGGCCAGCTGCTGTACAAGGTGGCGGACGTGGGCGGCGGGATCCTGCTCCCGTTCACCGGCCCGTTCACACTGGTCAACGGCGTGGTCTGGCCGCATCTGGACGTGGACGCCCGGTGGTACCGGTTCCGGCTGCTGAACGCGTCGAACGCGCGGTTCTACGTGCTGAACCTGGTGGACGAGAACGGGGTGCCGCAGAACGACGCGGTCCGCCTGATCGGGACCGACGGCGGGCTGCTGCCCGCCCCTGCGCCACTACCGGCCAAGACCGCCGAGTATCCCGGCGGCCTCAGCACCGCCCCGGCCGAGCGGTTCGATCTGCTGATCGACTTCAGCAGGTTCAAAGGGCGGAAGCTCCGGCTGACCAACCTCGACCCGAACCTGGGCACCGTCGAACCGGATCTGATGGAGTTCCGGGTGGAGAACCGGAACCGGCACGATGCGTTCAAGCTGCCGGAAAAGGTGTCGAAGTCCTATGTCCGGCTGAAGCACGGCGACACGCTGCCCGAAAAGCACGACCACGTGTGGATCGCGCTGCTGCTGAACAAGGACGGGCACCCGGAAATGTGGGATCTGGAGGAGCTGCACACGCCGGACCCCGGCGGGGACGGGATCATCCAGCTCCAGGACCCGACGGCGAATCCGCCGAAACTGCGGACGTTCCGCCGGATCGGGAAGCTGTTCGACGACACCACGGGCATCTTCCTCGAGTACAACGGCTGGGCGGTGTGGAACATCCTGCACCTGGGTGGCCCACAGCATCCGATCCACATTCACCTGACGGAGTTCCAGGCACTGTTCCGGAAGCACTTCACCACGACGTTCTCCTCGCGCGACGAGCGGACGACACGCCCGATCGGCAGCGTGAACCCGCAGACCGGGAAGCCCGACCCGATCGACGATCTCCCGCTGGAGAAGTACGAGGAAGGCTGGAAGGACACCTTCATCGTCAAGCCGGGGCAATGGGTGAGCGTCGCGGGCAACTTCGGCGGCGGTACCGGGGAGTTCATGTACCACTGCCACATCCTCGACCACGAGGACGAGGGCATGATGCGGCCGTTCGTGGTGCACCCGAAGGAGGTGGCGAAGTTCCACCACCACGGCGGTGGCCACCACCACGGCTGAGGGGTCGGTCCGTGGGGCCTCCCGTAGTTCAAGGAGGCCCCACGGTCCGCGGCGTCAGCTCCCGGCGGCCGGGTGGACGGCGACCGTGGCGGCCTTGACGGACAACGTGACCGGGGATCCCGGTTCGAGCGCGAGGTCGGCGACGGCGGCCGGGGTGAGATCGGCGGTCAGGCCGTGCGCCCAGCCGTCGCCGCGGACCCGCAGCCGCACCACCGGCCCGTGCGGCTCCAGCGCGGCGACGACCGCGTCGACGGTGTTGCGCGGGCTGCCGTGGTGCTCGCCGTCGTGCGGATAGACCGCGACGGCGCTGGGCGCGAACACCGCGACCGCGGCTTCGCCGTCGACCGCGTCGTCGGCCGGAATACCGCTCACCACCTGACCTTCCGGGGTCCGCAGCCCGTCCGCGACCGCGGTCCCGGCGACCAGGTTGAGCCCGGCGATCCGCGCGGTGAACGCCGAGCGCGGCGCCGCCAGCACCTCGCGGGTCGGCCCGCGTTCGACGATCCGGCCGCCCGCGAGCACGGCGACGTGGTCGGCCAGCGCGAGCGCGTCCAGCGGATCGTGGGTCACGAGCACCGTCGTCGGGCCGGTCCGCAGCACCCGGCGCAGCAGCCCGCGGATGGCGGGTGCCGAATCGACGTCGAGCGCGGCGAACGGCTCGTCGAGCAGCAGCAGATCCGGCTCGGCGGCCAGTGCCCGCGCGATCGCGACGCGCTGGGCCTGCCCGCCGGAAAGCTGTGCGGGCTTCCGGTCCGCGAGTTCCGCGGCGTCCACTTCGGACAGCCACCCCTCGGCGATCTCGCGGGAGCGCTGCTTTCCCACACCCGCCGAACGCGGCGCGAAGGCGACATTGTCCAAAGAGGACAGATGAGGGAACAGCAACGCGTCCTGCGCGAGCAGGCCGATCTTCCGCCGGTGGGGCGCCAGGCGCACGCGGTCGTCGGCGAGCACCCGCCCGGCGAGCGTGATCCTGGCCTGCCGAGGAGCGATCAGCCCGGCAAGGCTGCCGAGCACGGTCGACTTGCCCGAGCCGTTCGGGCCGAGCAGGGCGAGTACGTGCCCCTCGGGCACGGTGAAGTCCACGGCCAGCTCGAACTCGCCCCTCGTGAGTTCGAGCCCGGCCTCGAGCGTCATGCGGTCGACTCGCTTCGCGAGACAGCGTCCAATCCTTTTCGGCGCATGACATCCATGATTCGCTCGCAAGCATCGCTCATGGCGGTCGACTCGCTTCGCGAGACAGTGTCCAATCCTTTGTCGCGCATGAGCATGATGCCCATGATTCGCTCGCAAGCATCGCTCATGACCGCACCCCTTCCAGCGCACGCGGCCGGGCGAGGGCGATGACGACGATCGCGACCACGATCAGCAGCAGGGCGAGCGCGACGGCGCTGTCGACGTCGACCTCGGCCTGCTGGTAGACCTCCAGCGGCAGCGTGCGCGTGACGTCCTCCAGACTGCCCGCGAAGGTGATGGTGGCGCCGAACTCGCCCAGCGCCCTGGCGAAACTGAGCACGACGCCGGAGCCGAGCGCGGGCAGCAGCAGCGGCAGGGTGACCCGGCGGAACACCGTCCACGGCCGGGCCCCGAGCGTCGCGGCGATCCGTTCGTAACGGTCACCGGCGCCCCGCAGCGCACCCTCCAGGCTGACCACCAGGAACGGCATCGCCACGAACGTCTGCGCGATGACGACCGCGGCGGTGGTGAACGGCACCTGCGCACCGGTCGCCCAGCCGATCAGCTCGCCGAGAAAGCCCTTTCTGCCCAGCAGGTACAGCAGGGCCAGCCCGCCGACCACCGGCGGGAGCACCAGCGGCAGCAGCACGACCGAGCGCAGGAACCGGATCCCCGGCACCCGCGAGCGCGCCAGCACCACGGCCAGCGGGACGCCGAGCAGTACACAGGCCACTGTGGACAGTGCGGCGGTGACCAGCGACAGCCGCAGCGCGTTGAGCGACGAGGGCTGGACCAGCAGCGACGGCAGCCGGGTCAGATCGGACCGCGTCAGCAGCCCCACCACCGGCAACACCACCAGCGCCAGCGCCAGCACCGCCGGCACCCACAGCACCCCGGGGACGCGCACTTCGGTCACGGCGTGCCAAACCCGACCTTGCCCAGCTCGGCCTTCCCCTCCGGCCCGCGCACGAACTCGGTGAACTCCTTGGCCAGCGCGGCCTGCGGCGCGTCCTTCACGACGCCGATCGGGTAGTTGTTGATCGCCCCCGCGGCCTCGGGGAAGTCGACCTTGTCCACCTTCCCCGCCGCCGACGTCGCGTCGGTGACGTAGACGAGCCCGGCGTCGGCGTCGCCCGACGACACCTTCGCCAGCACCTGCTTGACGTCCTGCTCCTCGCTCGCGGGCTTGAGCGTGACGCCGGTGCTCTGCTCGATCTTCTTCGTCGCCGCGCCACACGGCACCTGCGGTGCGCACACGACGACGGTCGTGCCGCCCTTGGCGAGATCGGCGAACGCCTTGATCCCCTTCGGATCGCCCTTGCCAACGGCGATGGTCAGCTTGTTCGTGGCGAACACCGCCGGCGAGCCGTCGATCACCTGCGCCTTGGCGGCCTTGTCCATATTGGCCTGGTCGGCGGAGGCGAAGACGTCGGCCTTCGCGCCGTTGGTGAGCTTCTGGACCAGAGCGGACGAACCCTCGAAGTCGAACTTCACGGTGACGCCGGGGTGCTTGGCCTCGAACTGCTTGCCGAGCGCGCCGAAGGACTCGGTCAGCGAGGCCGCCGCGAACACCGTGAGCGTGCCGCCCGGCGACGGCGCCGGGGCCTGGCCGCCGGGGTTCGAGCTGGCCTTGTCGGAGCTGCTGCACGCGGTGGCGGCCAGCGCGACGGCGGCGGCGACCGCGGCGACGGTGGGGGCGCCGGAGAGCTTCATCGGGTTCCTTCCGGGGTTTCCACCACGACGGTGGTGGCCTTGACGACGGCGACCGCGAGCACGCCCGGGCGCAGGCCCAGCTCGCGGACGGCTTCGGTACTCATCAGCGACACCACGCGATGCGCGCCGCACTGCAGTTCCACCTGGGACATCACCTTGTCGACGATGACCTCGGTGACCAGCCCGACGAAGCGGTTGCGCGCCGACCGCCCGACCTCGGAGGGATCGTCGGGCCCGGACGCCTGTGCGCGGGCGAAGGCAGCGAGCTGGGCGCCGTCGACGACCTTCCGCCCGACGGCGTCGTCGGTGGCGGTCAGCTGACCGGCCCGTACCCAGCGGCGGACGGTGTCGTCGCTGACGCCGAGGAGTTTGGCTGCCTCGGACAGCCGGAATTGCGGCATGGCAGCGACATTAACGCCGCACCTGCGGAATAGCCATGGCGGGTGGGGAATTACGCGGGGCGGGAATTGTCCAGGATGTCGGCGCGTACCTCGTCGAGCATCGCGTTCTGAAAGCGTTCCACCACTTTCCGTTCCTCGGGTGAGAACCCTGCCAGGATCCGCTCCAGCGCGTCCGCGGCCGACTCGAACAGCGGGGCGAACTTGGCCATGGCGTTCGGCACCACCTCGACGAGGACCTTGCGGCGGTCCTCCGGGTCGCGCACGCGCCGGACCAGCCCGGCCTTCTCCAGCCGGTCGATGACGCCGGTGACCGCGCCGGTGGAAAGCCCGGTGAGCTCGGCGATCCGGCCCGCGGTCAGCGGGCCTGGAGCCTGGCTGACCAGGTCGAGCGCCTTGTGATCACTGGAGGCCAGCCCCATCTGTTCGGCGATCCTGGCGTGCCGGATGACGGCAAGGGTGCTGCCCTCCCGGCCCAGCTGCGCGAACCTGGCGAGTTCGCCGGCGGTGACGGGATACGTCTTTCCTGTGGTGCTCGACATCACGCAACCCTTTCACCGTGTGCCGCGGGTCGTTCGGCTACTGAGCGGCTCACTTCATGAAAGAGTCTAACGAGTCGGACTCGACACACTCCGGGGTTAGGCTGGAGCCAATGACAGCAGTGGATCTCGGGTTTCCTCGCGTCCCCGGTACACGAGGTGCGTCCGGCGCGCCCACGAAACCCCGTCCCGACACGCCGGAACTCATCGACACGTTCGGCCGCGTCGCCACCGATCTCCGGGTGTCGCTGACCGACCGGTGCAATCTGCGCTGCACCTACTGCATGCCCGCCGAGGGGCTCGACTGGATGCCCGGCGAGCAGGTGCTGACCGACGACGAGCTGCTGCGGCTGCTCCGGGTCGCGGTCGAGCGGCTCGGCGTCACCGACATCCGGCTCACCGGCGGGGAACCGCTGCTGCGACCCGGCCTGGAGGACCTCGTCGCGCGGATCAGCGCCCTCGAGCCGCGGCCCCGATTGTCCATGACCACCAACGGGATCGGCCTCGCGAAGCGGGCCGCCGCGCTCGCCGCGTCCGGTTTGGACCGGATCAACGTCTCGCTCGACAGCGTCGCCCCCGAGACGTTCGTCCGGATCACCCGGCGCGACCGGCTTTCCCATGTACTGGACGGTCTCGCCGCCGCCCGCGACGCCGGGATGACACCGGTCAAGATCAACGCGGTGCTGATGCGCGGGCTCAACGAGCACGAAGCCGTGCCACTGCTGCGGTTCAGCCTCGCCGAGGGCTATCACCTCCGGTTCATCGAGCAGATGCCGCTGGACGCCCAGCACGGCTGGAACCGGGGCGACATGATCACCGCCGAGGAGATCCTCGGCATGCTCCGCGCGGAGTTCGAGCTTTCGCCGTTCCCCGCCGCGCGCGGCGGCGCCCCCGCCGAACGCTGGCTGGTCGACGGCGGCCCCGGCGACGTCGGCGTGATCGCGTCGGTCACGCGGCCGTTCTGCTCGGCCTGCGAGCGCACCCGGCTGACCGCGGACGGCCAGGTCCGGTCCTGCCTGTTCAGCAACGACGAGACCGACCTACGCGCGCTCGTGCGCGCGGGCGCGCGCGACGAAGAGGTGGCCGACGCCTGGCGGCGCACGATGTGGGGCAAGCTCGCCGGGCACGAAATCAACGAGGCCGGGTTCGCGCAGCCGATCCGGCCGATGAGCGCGATCGGCGGTTGAGATGACTGAGACGACCGTGTCGGTGCTCGTGCGCTACTTCGCCTCGGCGAGGGCCGCGGCGGGCGTGGAAGAGGAGAAGGTGCGGCTGCCCGGTGGCGCCACCGTGGCCGACGCCGTCCGGCAGGTGCGCGAACTGCACCCCGGCGCGCTCGACCGCGTCCTCGACGCGGCGAGCCTCCTGCTGAACGAGGTCGCCGTCCGGGACACGAGCCGCACCCTGTGTGACAGTGACCAGCTGGATGTACTCCCCCCGTTCGCGGGTGGCTGACACGCTTGTCATTCAGTGGACTGGCATAGCGGCCCCAAGATCGATAAGGTGCGCGGCTATTTCGTTCGCCACGCGCACGAATGGTCCAATCGCTCCGCGAAACACGTGATGCAGACCTCACGATCTGTGTTTTATCTCGACTAGGAAACGGGCAGATAACGGTGGCTTGAACAGGGAAAACAGCCGAATCGCAGTGGGTTCCGTGCTGTTACTGTGACGTAGGTCACACCCCGAATAATTTCCGATCACGGCTCTCGTTACGTACCGTCGCTTTTCGGTTGGCCCCGACCGACCACGCAAGACCGGGAATCCGTAGCGCCTAGCCCTGTCCGACGGATCCCCGGACCCATACCCCGAGCGAAAGCATTCCGGACAGGGACGAGGGGACCGAGACGACGCGTCGTGCGGAGTCGAGGTCAGCCGGCCGGCAACGGACGGACAGGCCGAACCCAGGCCTGACCCTCAGCTCAGTCTCGTAGGCGCAGGAAACGAGAAGTACTCAAATGTCTTACCGAGGCAAGCACCGCAAGATGTCCGCCGCTACCCGCCACATCGCCCGCGTCGCTGTCGCGGGCATCGCGGTCGGCGCCCCCATCGCGATCGCCGCGACCCCCGCGTCGGCGACCAACTGGGACGCCATCGCGCAGTGCGAGAGCGGCGGCAACTGGAGCACCAACACCGGTAACGGCTTCTCCGGCGGTCTGCAGTTCACCCCGAGCACCTGGAAGGCCTACGGCGGCACCGGCAGCCCGCAGAACGCTTCGCGTGAGCAGCAGATCGCCGTGGCCGAGCGCGTCCTGCAGGGCCAGGGCATCGGCGCCTGGCCGGTCTGTGGCGCCAAGGGTGCCGGCGGCACGACCGCCAAGTCCGTGACCCCCAAGCAGAGCACCCCGCAGAAGGCCACCCCGAAGAAGAGCACCCCGGCGCCGGTCCAGTCCGCTGCCCCGGTGACCCAGGTGGCCAGCTCGAACCCGGCCGGTGACTACACCGTCGCCGCGGGCGACACGCTCTCCAAGATCGCCCAGCAGTTCAACGTCCAGGGCGGCTACCAGAAGCTGCAGGAGCTGAACAAGCAGTACGTGCCGAACCCCGACTTCATCGTGGTCGGCCAGAAGCTCGCCACCAAGTGACCCGAGCCTGCTTGAAGGCTTGAGTCCGGCGGCTTCGCCGTACTTGCCCAGGACCCCACCGCGAATTCCCCCGGCGGTGGGGTCCTGGCTTTTCCCCGCGAGGTGCCCGCGGCCTTCTTCCGGCCGTGGGCACCTTCGCGTCTCCACCTCCGGGTCCCGCGACGCCCCAAGCGCCCCAATGAGGTTTCTCAGTAGTGGTCGGTTGCGTTCGATACGGGCGACAGCGGTTGCGGGCTTTCGCCCTGGTCAGCAGTGTCGCGAATGGGACATTGGGGACGTTCAACGCCGTCAATGTCCATTCACGACACTCCAGTGCCGGGCCTCATGCCCCGAACGCGTCGTTCAGGACGTTCACCGCCCCCAACGGAGCTTTCGAGACACCGACACCTCCGCAAGCCCGCCCCACCAGCCACCGACACCACCCGACCACCTCGGGAAAACACCCCCAGCGAAGCCACACTCCCGCCCCTTACCGAGAAAACCCCAATGTGGCGTTCGGTGCGTCCAACGCACCGAAAGTGGCATTGGGGCGCACGGCACCGGGCGGGAATCGAAGCGCGTCAATGTGACAAAAGGTGCTGCTGTGGCTCATATGACCAATGAGGCCACTGTGACTAGCCGACACTCCACGCGAAACGGGAGCAAAGGTCCCTTGCTCCCCCGGCACCCTCAGGAACGGCACATAGCCGTTAAGGCCCCCTTACGGGCGTCGGACGCCCGTAAGGGGGCCTTAACGGCGGACAGAGCCGCTCAGGGCGAGTTGACCCACTCGTCGGTGCCGTCGGTGAAGTGCTGGTGCTTCCAGATCGGCAACCGGGCCTTGAGCTCGTCCACCAGCGCCGAGCACGCCGCGAACGCCTGCCCCCGGTGTTCGGCCGCCACCGCGCACGCCAGGGCGACGTCGCCGATCGTCAGTGGCCCGACCCGGTGGCTCACCGCCACCGCGCGCACCCCCGTCCAGCCCGCCGCGAGTTCAGCGACGACCGAGGCGAGGACGTCCGAGGCGCTCGGGTGGCCCTCGTAGACCAGATCCCGCACCGAACGGCCGCCGTCGTGGTCCCGGACGACCCCGCCGAAGGTCACCACGGCTCCCGCGGCGTCGTCCTCGACGAGCTGGGCGTGTTCCTCGACGGAAAGCGGCGTCTCGGTCACGATCGCCCGCGCCACCCGGACGGCGACGGTACCCGTCGGCGCCGCACGCGGGTGGTCACCACCTGCCAGCTGGTCGACGGCGTGGTCCAGGACGCCTTCGAGCACGCCGAGACCGTCCTTCACGCCGCCGCTGGACCCCGGCAGGTTCACCACCAGCGTCCGCCCCGCGACCCCGGCGACGCCGCGCGACAGCACCGCGGTCGGCACCTTCGGCAGGCCGGCGGCTCTGATCGCGTCCGCGACGCCCGGCAGCTCGTAGTCCAGGACACCGCGAGTGACGTCCGGGGTGCGGTCGGTCGGCGAGATCCCGGTGCCGCCCGTCGAGATGACGACCGCGACGCCGTCCGCCACGGCGGCCCGCAGCGCGACCCCGACGGGCTCGCCGTCCTCGACCACGACCGGCGCCGGGACGTCGTAGCCGCGGTCGGCGAGCCATCGGGCGATGACGGGGCCCGTCTTGTCCTCGTAGATCCCCTTCGCGGCGCGGTTCGAGGCCACGATGACGCGAGCAGTGCGAGAAGACGTCATGGCCGCTCCCAGGTCCCGGTCTTGCCGCCGTCCTTGCGCAGCAACCGGACGTCGTCGAGCGTCGCGGCCGGGTCGACGGCCTTGATCATGTCGTGCAGGGTGAGCCCGGCGACGGCGACCGCGGTCAGCGCCTCCATCTCGACGCCGGTGCGGTCGGTGGTCTTCGCGGTCGCGCTGATGTGCACGGCGGCCTCGGCCAGCTCGAATTCCACCTTGACCCCGGACAACGCGATCTGGTGGCACAACGGGATCAGGTCGGGCACCTTCTTGGCCCCCATGATCCCGGCGATCCGCGCGGTCGCCAGCGCGTCGCCCTTGGGCAGGCCGTTCGAGGCCAGCAGGGCCAGCACCTCGGCCGTCGTGCGCACGGTCCCGGCGGCGAGCGCGGTGCGCGCCGTGGCCGTCTTGCCGGAGACGTCGACCATCCGGGCGGCCCCGGTCTCGTCGACATGGCTCAGTTCACTCACCTGCAGGAGGCTAATGCCTTGCACAGGCAGGGCACGTACCGCCAACCCGGACGGCTCTCGATCAGACAGTCAATATCTGATAATCTGATTCCTGTGCGAGAACTCACCGCTTCCGAAGCGTCCCGGTCGTTCTCCTCCGTACTCGACGACGCGGAGAACGGCGAAACAATCGTGGTCACGCGCAATGGGCGCCGAGTGGCGCTCATCGTCCCCGCGCCGCGCACGAACGGCGCCGCGGTATGCGCGGTGTTCCACCGTTGGGGTGGCAAGCTGAGCGCGGACGAAACCTTCGCGGACAACGTTGCCAAGGTTCGCGAAACGGCGTCCGCCGAGGGGGACAGCGACCCGTGGCACGATTGATTCTCGACACGGGCGTGCTCATCGAGGCGGCCCGGCAACGACTGCCGTCCGATGCCATCGGTAGTGACGATGATGTCGCCGTACCCGCTGTGGCGATCGCGGAGTACCGCGTCGGCCTGCTGCTCGACCCGAATCCGGCCCGCCGCGCGGCACACACGGCCTACCTGGACGAGATCCTGGCTGTCACACCGACCGTCGAGTACACCATCGAGATCGTCGATCACCACGCCGAACTCATAGCGCACCTCCAACGCACCGGACAAAGCCGAGGAGCCCACGATCTGATGATCGCCGCAACGGCTCGCGCGACCGGCAGGGTGCTCGTGACCACTGACGCCCACGCACGTTTCGACGAACTCCCCGATGTCGAGGTGCGGCTGCTCGAACGCAGCCGGTGAATCCCGGGCCCGCGAAAGCCCGGGATTCACCGGCTGGGCACAACCTCAGGAGACCGGCAGTGCCCGCCGCTCGTCCAGCGCCTGCTCACGCTGACGCTGCTGCTCGGGCGACAGCCCGCTGAACGCGTTCCCGGTGTCGGCACCGCAGGCGGTGTCGTGCGCCGGACGCTGCCCGTCCACCAGGAACCGGTTCACGGCGTTGTTGCCACAGGCGTTCGGCGCGAACACGTACACGCCGTGGCCGCCCTGGTCCACCGTCACCATCCGGGCCCGGTCACCCAGTGCCCGGCGGGTTTCCCGCGCACCGACGAGCGGCGTCGCCGGGTCACGCAGGTTCTGCACGACCAGGATGTTCGACGGACCGCGGTCGCCGATCTTCACCGGCGGTTCGAGCGGCTGCGACGGCCAGAACGCGCACGCCCAGATGTTGGCCGCCGCCGCGCCGAACATCGGGTACCGCTCCCGGTCGACGGCGACGTTGTGCTGATACGTCGCCACCGAGCGCGGCCAGGCGTTGTCGTTGCAGGCCACGTGCAGCTGCGAGGCGAGCAGGTTTTCGATGGCCTCCGGCGGCAACGCCGCCGCCTCGACGGCGGGTGTGACCCCACGGGTCAGTGCCTGCCACTGCTGCGCCAGCTTCGGGAACGAAGTGGTGTCGTACAGCGCGCCGAGCACCCCGGCGCGGAACGCGGAACCGTCGATGGCGCCCACCGGGGTCTTGTCGAGCCGCTCGGCCAGCGCGAAGTAGTTCGCCGTCACCTGCTGCGGCGTCTTGCCGAGCCCGTAGCTGTCGTTGCGCGCCGCCGCCCACTTCGCGAAGTCCGGGAAGCGGTCTTGGAAACCCTGGCCGAACCGGCGCGAGCCGGTCACGTCGAGGCCGCCGGGGCCGACGACGCTGTCGAGCACGATCCGGTCGGTCCGCTGCGGGAACAGCGTCGAAAACACCGAGCCGAGGTACGTGCCGTAGGAAATGCCGTAGTACGAGATCTTCTTCTCGCCCAGCGCGGCCCGGATGGCGTCCATGTCGCGGGCGGTGTTCGCCGTGGTGATGTAGGGCAGGATCGACGCCGTCTTCGAGGTGGCGCACTTCTTCGCGACGCCCTCCACCGCCGTGGCGCGCTTCGCGACGTCGGCCGCGTCACGCGCGTACGGCGGCACGTTGCTCTGCAGCGTCTTCAGGTCGCAGGTCACCGGCGTGCTGTGGCCGACACCCCGCGGATCGAAGCCGATCAGGTCGTAACTGTCGGCGACACTGGCGGGCAGGCCGAGTTGCAGCAGCTGCAACGGCATGTTCAGGCCCGGCCCACCGGGGCCGCCCGGGTTCATCAGCAGGACACCGCGGCGCTGCGCGGGTTTCGTGCTGGCCAGGCGCGACACGGCGACCTGGAGTTTCTTCCCGTCCGGCTTCCGGTAGTCGAGCGGGACGTCGAGCGTGCCGCACTGCAGCTGCGGAGCCGCGACGTCGGCAGGGCACGGGCCCCACTTCACCGCCGGGCTCTCCGCCGCGGCGGCGGTACCGGGTACGACGATCGCGGTCGTGGCGACCGCGGCGGCCAGCAGGCCGAGTCCGCGCGAGACGGACGAACGCATCCCAAACCCCCTGATATCGACGGCATCGTCGGAATCAGGCTAGGGACTTCCCACCGCGGGGGCGTCCGTCTCCGGGCGTATCCGGCGTCCCCCACGGTGGTGAATCCCGCGTCAGGGTTTTCCCTACGCCCGTTCGGCGGCTTCCGCGCGCACGGCCTTCTTGATCGCGTCGGCGACCGCCGGGGCGACGGCGTTGTCGAACACGCTGGGCACGATGAACGACGCGTTGAGCTTGCCGTTGTCCACGACGTCGGCGATCGCGTCGGCCGCGGCCAGCAGCATGGTGTCGTCGATCTTGTGCGCGTGCGCGTCGAGCAGGCCGCGGAACACGCCGGGGAACGCCAGCACGTTGTTGATCTGGTTCGGGAAGTCGCTGCGGCCGGTGGCGACGACGGCTGCGTGCTTCTGCGCCTCCAGCGGGTCGACCTCCGGATCCGGGTTGGCCAGCGCGAACACGACGGCGTCGTCGGCCATGGTGGCCACCTGCTCGGCGCCGAACAGGTTGGGCGCCGAGACGCCGATGAACACGTCGGCCCCGACGAGCGCCTCGTGCAGCGTGCCGGACGCGCGCTGCTTGTTCGTCTCCGCCGCGATCGAGGCCAGGTTGTCGTCGAGGTCGCCGCGGTCGGGGTGCACGATGCCGTTGATGTCGGCGGCGACGATGTCGGCCGGGTTCTTGCGCAGCAGCAGGCGGATGATCGCCGAGCCGGCCGCGCCGACGCCGCTGACCACGATCTTGCAGTCCTCGATGTTCTTGCCGACCACGCGCAGCGCGTTACGCAGCGCGGCGACGACGACGATCGCGGTGCCGTGCTGGTCGTCGTGGAACACCGGGATGTCGAGCTGCTCGCGCAGCCGCGCCTCGATCTCGAAGCAGCGCGGCGCGGCGATGTCCTCGAGGTTGATACCCGCGTATACCGGCGCGATCGCCTTGACGATCTTGATGATCTCCTCGGTGTCCTGGGTGTCCAGGCAGACCGGCCAGGCGTCGACGTCGGCGAACTTCTTGAACAGCGCCGCCTTGCCCTCCATCACCGGCAGCGCCGCGGCGGGGCCGATGTTGCCGAGGCCGAGCACGGCGGATCCGTCGGTGACCACGGCGACGGTGTTGCGCTTGATGGTCAGCCGCCGGGCGTCCTCGGGGTTGTTCGCGATCGCCTGGCACACCCGCGCGACACCGGGGGTGTACGCGCGGGAGAGGTCGTCACGGTTGCGGAGCGCGACCTTGGGCGTGACCTCGATCTTGCCGCCGAGGTGGATGAGGAAGGTCCGGTCGGAGACCTTGCGGACCCGCACGCCCGGCAGCGAGTCCAGGGTCTGCGTGATGTCCTGCGCGTGGTTCTCCGACAGCGCGTTGGCGCTGATGTCGACGACGATCGAGTCGGCGTGCGACTCGACGACGTCGAACGCCGTCAGGACACCGCCGACACGCCCGACGGCGGTGGTCAGATCACCCGCGGCGGTGGACGACGCCGGGGCCTCGACCCGGACAGTGATCGAATACCCGGGACCGGGAACCGGCATGGCACTTACCCCCGCTGGGAAACTCCGAATGGGACGGGTGAAACCCTAGCCCCGTGATCGGCGCCACGCGGCCCCAGCTGGGTGACTGACCAGTAACAACGCTACTTGTTGATCTCCGTCTGCGGGTGCCGGTAGGGCACCTGCTCGAGCGGGAACGTGGTGTCGCCGAACGGCGACAGCGCGCCCTGCCGGTCGGCGGCCAGCTCGGTCACCGGGTGGTCACCGTTCTCCGCAGGCCACGTCGGGTCGATGCCCTTGCTCTTGCTCTGCTGACCCTTCGCCACAACGCCCTCCAAGAACTTGCTCAACCGGTCCTCAGGTACACAGTCTGCCTGAGCACGGCTCGGGGACCGGCACCAGCCCGGTATCCTGGTCGTCTATGCCCGCGACCTCTTTGGCGGACTGGCTGCGTGCGGAGTCCGACGACGCACTGACCGCGCTGCTCCGCTCGCGGCGTGATCTGTCGACCCCGCCCCCGTCCGACACCACCGTGCTCGCCACGCGCGCGGGCACCCCGGGCTCGATCGCGCGGGCCTGCGAGGACCTCGACACGTTCACCCTCGCCGTGCTGGACGCGCTCCTGCTCGCGGGTGCCGACGCCGGGCCGGTACCGCTGGCCGCCATCGCCGACCTCATCGGAGCCGACGTCGCCGAAGCCCTCGCGCGGCTGCGTGCCCGCGCGCTCGTGTGGGGACCCGACGACGCGTTGCGCGTACCGCCGTCGATGCGGGACGCGCTCGGGCCCTTCCCCGCCGGTCTCGGCGCTTCGTCGCCCGCGCTGGCGGGAGCCGACGTCGAGACGTTGCTCGCGGACGTCGGCGCGGACGAGCGAGCGCTACTGACGACGTTGTCGG
>NZ_JBHYJW010000039.1:52860-92630 GCF_042741125.1 Amycolatopsis sp. NPDC058986
CCCCGGCGGCCTCCCCCGCCCACCCGCTGCCCGCCCCCGCCGGGTCTTATGAGCCCGCGACCACCTCGACGTTCACGCTGGGCAGCGTCGGCTGCCGGACCCGCGACGCCGGCCTCGACATCCCCTTGGCGCGCGCGGAAACCCCGGTGCAGCGGCTCCTCGCGCGCGGGCTGTTGCTGCGGCGGGACGATCAGACCGTCGAGCTGCCGCGCGAACTCGGCGTGGCTCTTCGCGGCGGCGTGGTCTTCCCCGAGACCTCACTGTCCGAACCGGACCTGCCGGTCCATCCACATCAGACGTCCACAGTGGACAAGACGGCGGCCGGCGAGGCGATGGAACTGCTCCGGCACACCGAGGCGTTGCTGACGTCGTGGGCCGAGCAGCCGCCGCCGGTGCTGAAATCCGGCGGTCTCGGCGTGCGTGAACTGCGGAAACTCGCCAAGGATCTGGAGGTCGAGGAGGCACACGCCACGTTGCTGGCCGAACTCGCCGTCGGTGCCGGGCTGGTCGCCGACAGCGAAGCGGCCACGCCGGAGTGGGTGCCGACGACGCTCATGGACTCGTGGCTGGCCTCGCCGACGGCGCAGCGCTGGATCACCCTGACGCAAGCGTGGCTGGAACTGCCGAGGCTGCCGGGGCTCGCGGGCGGGCGGGACGCGAAGGACAAGCCGATCGCGCCGCTGTCGGAGGAACTGCGGCGTCCGCTCGCGCCGGTCGCGCGACGGCGTGTGCTCGCCGCGCTGGCGGAGCTGCCCGAGGGCGCCGGGGTGAAGAGCACCGACGAACTCGTCTCGGTCCTGGCCTGGCGCGCACCGCGCCGGGGCGGGCGGCTGCGCGACGAAACCGTGCGCTGGACGATGGCGGAGGCCACCTCGCTGGGCCTCGTCGGCCTCGGCGCACTCACCAGTGCGGCACGGGCCCTGCTCGACGAAGACCGTCCACGAGCGGTGGAGAAGATCCTCGACGCGCTGCCCGCGCCGGTGGATCACGTGCTGGTCCAGGCGGATCTGACGGTGGTCGCGCCCGGACCGCTGGAACCCGAGCTGGCCGCCGAGATGGCCGCGGTCGCCGACGTCGAATCCGCCGGGCACGCGACGGTCTACCGCATCACCGAGACGTCGGTGCGCCGCGCACTCGACACCGGCCGCACCGCGGACGAACTGCACGCGCTGTTCCGCGCGAAGTCGGCGACTCCGGTGCCGCAGGCGCTGAGTTACCTCGTCGACGACGTCGCCCGGCGGCACGGCCGCCTGCGTGGCGGGGCCGCCGGTTCGTTCCTGCGCTGCGACGACGAAGCACTGCTCGCGGAGGTGCTGGCGAGCCCGGTCGCCGCGGAATACGACCTGCGGATGATCGCTCCGACCGTACTGATCAGCCCGGTCCCGCTGGCCGAGGTCATCGACGGCCTGCGTGCCGCGGGTTTCGCTCCCGCCGCCGAAGGCCCCGACGGCCGGGTCCTCGACCTCCGACACGGCGGCAGGCGCCTGCCAGCCAAGGCCCGCGCCGCGCGGCGGGGCACCGGGGAGCAGGCCGTGCTGACCGACGAGCAAGCCGAGCGGATCGTTTCGAACCTGCGCGCGGGCGACGCCGCCTCCGCACGTCGCCGCGGCGCCGCCGTGCGCGCCCCGGTCGGCGGCGGCGCGGACACCTCGGCGACGTTGGAACTGCTTTCACGGGCCACGCTGGAACGCCGCGAAGTCTGGATCGGCTTCGTCGACTCGCGAGGCACGGCGAGCCAGCGCGTCGTGCGGCCGATCCGCGTCGGCAGCGGAGTCCTGGAAGGGTCGGACAACGAGCGATATCCGTTGCACCGCATCACCTCGGCAGCGCTGGTCGAGGAGTAGCGGGCCGAAACGCCCCAATGTGGCGTTGGGTGCGTTGGACGCAACCAACGCCACATTGGGGCGCATGGCGTGTCGGCCCGGCTGGGAGCCTTGGCGAATTTCGGGACCACGAAGGGAACTTTCGTGGTGCCCAGCGCTGAAGTACCCCTTCGGAGCAATCAGCCGGTCACCTTCACGACGACCTGCTCGTGGTCGATGGTGTACGCCTCGTACTCGAACCGCAGCCCGGTCCGCTCGACGTACTCCTGCCACGCGCGGTGCTCGTGATCCGGCCAGCCCGGGTAGTTGAAGTACTCGTCGAAGATCACGACCGACCCAGGACGCAGGCGCGGCCCGACGAGGTCGAGGACGGTCTTCGTCGATGAGTAGAGATCGCAGTCGACGTGCAGGAAATCGACCGGGCCGGGGTGGGTGTCGAGGAATCCTGGCAGGACTTCGTCGAACCAGCCGACGACCAGCTCGCTGCCGGGGACGTCCGGGAGACTGTCCACATCGAACGTTCCGGCGGGGAAACCCGATCGCCAGGTCTCCGGCAGCCCCTCGAAGGAGTCGAAGCCGTAGACCCGTTCGCCGGCGCGCGCGTCGGCGATGATCTTCAGCGTCGTCCCGGAGTAGACACCGAACTCCAGCGCCATTCCTCCTTGCGGGGCAAGGGTCAGCGCGTGTTCCAGCGTCCGGTGCGGCTCCGGGAACGACCGCGCGTTCGCCAGCTGCTCCCGCACGAACGCGGCGCTGCGCCGTGCGGCCTCGGCCTCCCCGGCGAACAGCAGGTCACGGCGGGCCCGGTGTTCCACCTGGCTCGCGTGCTCGACGAGCCGGTCGCCCTGGCCACGGACCTCGCCCGCCAGTTCCCGGCGTAGTTCGGCGATCTCGCGGCCGAGGGCGTCCAGCCGTGCGGCGTGCCCGGCGAAATGCCGGGACACCGCCTCGTCGACCACGCGGGAAAGCTTGTCCCGCAAGGACTTCCGCAACCGGGTGGCACGCAGCGCCCTGCCGATGCCGTGGTACATGTCGTCTCGTCTCGTTCCGGTTCTCCTGGGGCGGCAACGCTCCGGGCGCTCAGAGCACGGAGCGCGGGAAGCGCGGCCTCGGGTTGAACGGAACGCCGCGCAGCAGGCTCTTCACGATACGCAGCCGCAGCGACTTGGGAACCTTCCCCATGGCCATCCCGTGGAGAACGCGGTAGGCGAAGCCCGCGAAGGCGAACGGACTCTCGTGGTGCAGGCGGTACGAGGCCTCGTTGCGGGCGCCGTACTCGTACTTCCAGACGTTCTTGTCGTTGATCTGCCCGAAGTTCACGCCGAGATTCGCCGGCAGGTCATGGACGACGACACTGGTGAGTACCTGCAGGCCCGGCGCCGCCTTGGTGACGCGGAGGGTGTACTCCATGTCGTCGAACCAGATGAAGTAGTCCGTGAGCGGCAGCCCGAAGCGGGCCACCGTCCACCGCGGGATCAGCACCGACACGAACGAGCAGTGGCTGACCAGCACCGCCTGCTGGCCCAGCGAAAGCAGCCGCCCCCAGTCCCAGGTCGTGCCGGGGTTGTTCATCTCGCAGATGCCACCGTCGGTCCACTTCACCACCGAGCACGCGAACGGCATCTGGTGGCCGAGGGTCTGCTCGGCCTTGCCGAGGCCGTTGACCAGCTCCTCCAGCGCGTCCGGATTGGGGTAGCAGTCGTCGTCCATGATCCAGAGGAAGTCGGCGCCCAGCTCGTACGCCTTGGACATCCCGGCCGCGAACCCGCCCGCGCCACCGGTGTTCTCGGCCAGGCGCTGCACGATGACCCGCGGGTCGGTCCGGTACGAAGCGAGCAGCTCGTCGGTGCCGTCGGTCGAGGCGTTGTCCACGACGACAACCCATTCCGGGGCGAGCGTCTGGGCCAGGACGTGGTCGAGGACCGTGCCCAGCTTGTCCTTGCGGTTGTAGGTGACGACGATTGCGGCGACCTTGTTCACGACGACCATCCTCGGTACAGCTCATCGGCCCAGGCCTTCGCCCGCGGCAGTTTCGCGAAGGCCGCGCTCTTCCCGGCCTGCTCTTCGAACCAGTGCTTACGCTGTTCCGGCTGCGACATCATGGTCCGGATCCGCGCGGCGGCCTGCCGGACGAAGGGATAGGGATGCCTCGGGCACAGCAGGTCGTCGGTGACCAGCGATGCCTGCGAGCCGACGTCGGCGGAGACGACCGGGACGCCGGCGGCGGTGGCCTCGAACGTGGTGAGCGTCAGGCCTTCGTTCTCCGAGGTGACGACCAGGACGTCGGTTTCCGCGAGCGTCTTCGCGACCGGGACGTCGGGGCCACGGACCTCGACGAGGTCGGCGAGCCCGAGCCGGGAGCGCAGGCTGTGCACCTCGTCGGCCAGTTCGCCCTCGCCGTGCATGATGAACCGCACCGCGCCGGGCGCGGACGAGCGCAGCTCGGCGGCGAGCTTGAGGAAGATGTAGGGCCGCTTCTGCTGGTGGAACCGGCCGATGTAGGTCACGGTGAACGGGCCAGGCTTCGCCCCGCCGGGTGCGTCCGGGGTGATGCCCGCCGTGGTGGTGCCCGCGAGCGTGGCCAGTATGACCTTCTCGGCGGGAATGCCCTGGCGGTGGACGAGATAGTCGCGCAGTTGCGGGGAGATCACGTGGTGCGTGTCGATCATCGCCGAGACCCGCACGGCGTGGTCGACGAATCCGCCGGTCCGCCACTCCAGCACGTGCTGCGAGTCGACGACCGGGACGTCGGGCCACACGGACTTGACCCACGGCAGCCGGTCGTACAGCCAGGTGTTGTGGTGCACGTGGATGCCGCGGATGTCGAAGGCGGAGAAGAGACCGTCGAACAGCGCCGAGTCGGTGCCGTGCGTCAGCGGGTGGCTGAGCGGGATGACGACCACGCCGTCGAACTCGGGGCGGGTGATCCACGGGTGGTTCGACGCGCGGTCGGTGACGACGATGGGGGTGAAGCCGTGTTCCTTGGCGAGCTGGATGCAATCCAGCGCCCATCTCTCGGCACCGCCGAGCTCCAGCCAGTGCAGTCCGAACAGGATGGCCCGCCGGGCCTCCGTCGCCGGGCGCTGGTACCCGTGGGCACCGCTGACCGGCGCGCGGCGCGGAAGCTGCCGTTCGCGGAGCCGGCGCTCGACGACGTCGGTACGCAGCTGACGCAGGAAGTCGTACTGGAACGGGATCCGCGACCGGAAGGCCTTCCTCGCCCTGCCGACCGGGCCCGTGAGCTGGCTGTAGGTGTTCTGCAGCTCGGGCTTTCCGCCGACGTCGATGACGAGGTCGAGCATCCCGCCCGGCGCCTCGCCCGTCGGCGGGACGAGGCTGCGCACGACGACCGAGCCGACCGGCTCCCTGTCCTCGGTCCAGCCGATGTGCAGGCACCGGTCGTCGGTGAGCGACGGGTGCCCGCCGTGCGGGGCACGCACCACGGTCAGCCGGAGTGTCGCACCACGCCGCACCAGCGCGTGGTAGTTCGCGGCGCCGATCAGCAGCCTGCGCTCACGTTCGTCGAGGCCGCCCGCCTCGTCCAAACCGATACCACGATCCTCGATCAGCTCGAATGTCCGAGCGGGCGAACCGGTTCTCACGCCAACCCCCATCAGCCAGCATCCATTACGATGACCTCTAACCCCTGGAAAAATTCACAGTTCCCGCGAGGCCGGAAATGAATCCCCCGACGGCCTTTCAGGAAGTACCGAACTCACCACTATCGGCGGCGCGGACATTCACTCTATCGGATGCGAGGAAGCGCTTTCCGCCAGGCCCCGCCAACTCTGCGCGCCCACTCTCGCCGCCCGGCCCGGCTCGCAGGATGTGAAAACCGGCCCGAGGTTGCCTTCGCACGAGTGAAGAAATCACGTCGTGACCATTTGTGAACAACTGTTGCCCGAATACCCGGAAAAGACATGACAGTTGTCACCGGTCGCCGGAAACCTGTAACGAAGGAGCGGGATCGGACGATTTCACGAAAACGTGCCCGCACGACACCGGGTGAACCCACCCCGGCACCTCCGCACGCGAGCGAGGCCGGGAAGTACCTACAGGGCGCGGAGTCCGGCGAGGACACGCTCCATGAACTCGCGCGACGACCGGTCGCCCAGCACCAGTTCGGTCTGGTGGATCAGCACCAGGCCGACGTCCGACATGTCGCCGACGAGCACCTTCACCACGCCGAGCGGCAGCCGCAGATGCGCCGCGATCTCCGCTACGGAGCGGGTGTCCAGGCACAGATCACAGATCCGGCGGTGTTCGACGGACCGCACGCCGCGGTAGCGCCGCCCGTCCTCACTGGTGGAAACCAGCGCTTCGAGGGCGAGGTTGTGGTCCGAGTGGGTCCGCCCGCCGGTTCGTGTGTACGGGCGTACGCGCGAGCCGGAGGGAAGCACCGGGGACTCGGCAGGCGGCGGGACCGCGACGAGCGGGCCGGGCGCGGGCACCGGGGCGCCCTGCCAGCCATCGGCCGGATCCCACGCGGGTTCGGCGGGGACCGGCGCGGCGGCGGAGTGCCTGCCCGCGGCCGCCCACTCGGGAGCGTGCACGGGTTCGGCCACCGGTCGCGGTTCGACCTCAAGGGTTCCCGACGCCCACCCGCGGACGTCGGAATCGGCATGCCTCGCCTGCTCGGGACGCGGGCGCGGAGGGGGTGGCGGGGGCGGCTGGCGTTTCGGCACGACACGCATCGCCAGCGTGCTCATGTCGAAGCGGCTCGGTGAGTCGATGCCTTCCCGCTCGGTGCCCCGGTGCAGCGACTCCCAGCCGCTGGTGTCCGGGTCTTCGAAACCGGTGATCCTCATCGCACGCTACCCACGTACGCCGCCCTGCAGCTGTGCGCGCAGTTCCGGGGTGATCTGCTGGCCGACCCGCTCCACGAGCAACGTCATCTCGTAGGCCACCGTGCCGATGTCGCACGTCGGCGCGGCGAGCACCGCCAGCGACGAACCGTCCGCGACGGACATCAGGAACAGGTAGCCCCGCTCCATCTCGACCACGGTCTGGTTCACGCCACCGGCCTCGAAGCAGCGCGCCGCGCCCTGGGTGAGACTGATCAGCCCGGAGGCCACCGCGGAGAGCTGCTCGGCGCGTTCCTGCGGGAGTCCCTCGGACGGCGCGAGGAGCAGGCCGTCGGCCGAGACCAGCACGGCATGCGCGGCGCCGGGTACCCGGCGCACGAAATCCGTGATGAGCCAGCCGAAAGTGCCCTGCTGCTGGCCGGAAGCCGTCACTGCCCCTCCAAGCTGTTGTCGCGGACGCGTGTGCCCATCACGAGCGAAGCGCCCGCGGACACGTGCCGAAGACGCTTGCTCCCAGCGTATTCGGCCCGCCAAGAGTGTCGAGTCCGTCATTATGGACGTCTTCGGCACGGTACGTGCGCGACTGGACGCGGATTGCGCCGACACATGCCGAACCACGCATCCGTGGGTCACTCCATGGTGGTAACGACAACCGTGCCGCGACGACCTGTCCGTGCAGGTCAACCGCGTTACCGATCGCCTGATCGGGCAGTTCCGGCCCCGACCGTACCGAAGGGGAAGGCCCTTTCCATCCTCCGGTCGGCGGCACCACTCCCCGAAGCGGGTGAAGCACGCCGAGTTCACCCCAACGGCCGCATCCGCTTCTCCCATTTCCGCCCTTATCCCGCCCGCAGCGCCGTATCGTGTGCGATCGCGTGCTGCACGACCGAGATCAACACCTGCTTGGCCGATTCCCGCTCCCGTGCGTCACAGGCCATGATCGGCACCGACGGCGCGATGGTGAGCGCGTGCCGGACGTCCTCGATCTGGTGATGCAGCAAGCGGTCGAAGCAGTTGATCGCGACCACGTACGGCAGCTTCCGGTTCTCGAAGAAGTCGATCGAGGGGAACGCGTCGGCGAGCCGCCGGGTGTCCACCAGCACGACGGCCCCGATGGCACCCACCGCGAGGTCGTCCCACATGAACCAGAACCGGTGCTGGCCCGGCGTGCCGAACACGTACAGCACCAGGTCCGAGTCCAGCGAGATCCGGCCGAAGTCCATGGCGACCGTGGTGGTCGTCTTGTTCGGGGTGGCCGTGACGTCGTCGTGCCCGACACTCGCCTCGGTCATCATGGCCTCGGTGGTCAACGGGTCGATCTCCGAGATCGCCCCGACCAGTGTCGTCTTCCCCGATCCGAATCCGCCGGCCACCACGATCTTGGCCGACGATGTCGGACCGGTCACCTGCGGCGCATTCGCGTCGGAGTCAAATTCTCCGAAGCCCACTGAGCACCCTTTCCATGAACTCGATACTCGGGCGGTCACCGACGGCCGCGCCGCTGGTGTGTACCAGCACCAGGCCCAGACCCGCCACGTCACCAATCAGGACCCGGACGACGCCGAGCGGCAGGCGCAGCAGCGCCGCCACCTCCGCGACCGAGCGGGTGTCGAGGCACAGGTCGCAGATCGACCGGTGTTCGGGCACGCGCACGCGGTCGAGCACGCGCCCGTGTTCACTGGTCGAAACCAGTGCTTCGATGGCCAGGTCGTACGTCGGCCGGGTCCGGCCCCTAGTCCGGAAGTACGGCCGGACAAGGCCGGAGGACTGGGTTTCCTCGAACTGCTCGTCGACGTACTCGTTCTGCGCCTGCTGCGGCAGCGCGGCGGCCAGCTCCTCGGAATTCGGCCCCTGCGACATGTCCCGGCTCGCGCTGTACGCCGCCAGTTCCCCGGTGGTGTACAGCGGCCCGCTCACGCCGCCGAACAGCTCGGAGCTCGGGCCGCCGAACAGCCGCTCACGGTTGCCAGGCACGTGCAGGTCGGGATCGTTCGCGGCGTAGTTGTCGGTCAACCGCGGCGGTTCCTCGGCGGACAGCTCGGACTCGCCGGCCCCGCCGCCGCTCCGCCGCGCCCGCCATTCGCGGTCGACCCGCTCCCGGAACGACTTCCAGTCCTCCCGGCCGTCCTCACCGCCGCGCTCCGCCCAGTTGCCCGAGAAGTCGTCACCGAGCCGGCCATCGCCCCTCAAGCGTCCGTCATCCACGACATTCTCCTCGGTTCCCCGGCCGTCAGCGCCTCGCCGCGCCCTGCAGTTGCGCTCGCATCTCCGGTGTCAGCTGCTGCCCGACCCGCTCGACGAGCAGCGTCATCTCGTAGACGACCAGACCGATGTCGCTCTCCGGTGAACCCAGCACCGCGAGGCAGGAACCATCCGACACCGACATGAGGAACAGGAAGCCGTTCGCCATCTCGACGACCGTCTGCGCGACGGCGCCGCCCTCGAACACCTTCGCCGCGCCGCGCGCGAGGCTGGTCAGCCCCGAGGCGACCGCCGCGAGCTGATCGGCCCTGTCCTTCGGCAGTCCCCGCGAGGCCGCCAGCAGCAGACCGTCCGCGGACACCACGACGGCATGGGCCGCCCCCGGCACCCGGTGCACGAAATCCGTGATCAGCCAGGCGAAACTGCCGGCACTGCCCTTGCCCGTCTGACCGCTCGGCTGTGCCGAACCGCCACCCGGCTGCATCGCACCCGCCCGTGTCACCTTGACTCCTCACTGCTGTCCTCGGCCGAACCCGGCACGCCACTCGCCCGATCCTTCAATGCGTGCCTACCCGATGTGTATCCACGTTGGAAGCTTGCCATCCTGCTCCGCGCCGCTGTCGCCGAGCGGGTGATCGCGCCCGCACCCGGCAGGCCGACGGTCGTGTCGGCCAGCGAAACCGCCGGTTCGGCGGGCGGGGCGGGCTCGATCGAACCGGGGACGAGGTAGGCGTTCGGGATGCGCTTGGGCAGCCCGGCCGGGGTGATCTCCTCGCCCTTCGCTTCGAGCAACGACTGTGCCGCGTTCCAGCCTTCGTCGGACGCGCTGTGCCACCCGTCGTCGGCCGGCGGCAAGAGCGTTTCGCTCGCCTGGCTCGGCTCCTCCTCGATCGGGCTCGGTTCTTCCTGTACGGCAACCGGGTCGGCCGCGGGTTCAGGGGCGTCGGCTCCGGACGAGGCGCCGAGTTCGTCGGCGGCCCCGTTCTCGTCGCTCTCACTGAACCAGCGTGACAGCACCGACTGGTAGATGGGCAGCCGCCGGGTGGGTACATCGTCCTCGAGAGCGGCGGCGTCGTCGGTCTCGGGCAGGTTGTCGGCGGGCTTCCGCTCCTCCGGCGCGACGTAGGTCGGCTCGCGCTTCGGCAGCACCAGCGGCGAGAAGCGCGTCTCGGCCAGGCTCGCACCTTCGCCGTTCGCGGGCCCGGCGAGATCGTCCGCGGTCGGCCACGCCGGCGTCTCCTCCGACGAGGATCCGGAACTCGTGAACGGACCCGCCGCGTTCGTGAACGGGCCTGCCGCATTCGTGAACGGCCCGGCCGCGCTGTTCCCCGCGACGAGGTCGTCGAGGCTGATCGGCTGGTCCAGCGGCACAAGGCCACCACTCGGCGTGGCCGCGGGCTGCGGCGGGGAGACCGGCGGCGGTGGCGCCTGCAGCGCAGCCGACGGCGGCGGCGGGGTGATCTCCGTAGGCCGTTCAAGCGGCGGAATGCCCGGATAGGACGTCTCGGACCGGTTGGCGGGCGGCGGGGTGTGCCGCGGCGGGGCCTGCCGGATCTGCGTGAGCAGCTCGGCGGGCACCACGACGCGGGCGATCACGCCGCCCTCGATGTCCTCGTTCTCGCGCAGCCGGACCTCGATGCCGTGGCGCTGCGCCAGCCGCGCGACCACGTACAGGCCCATCCGGCGGGTCACCGAGACGTCCAGGTCCGGCGGGTCGGCCAGGCGCTGGTTGATCTCGGCGAGCCGGTCCTCGGCCATCCCGACGCCGTGGTCGGTGACCTGGATGGCGAGCGCCTTCTTCCTGGTGACCACGGCCCGCACGATGACCTTGGTCTCCGGCTCGGAGAAGTAGGTCGCGTTGTCCAGCAGCTCGGCGAGCACATGCACGAGGTCGTGGATCGCCAGCCCCTGCACCGCGACGTCGGGCACGATGCCGACCTCGATGCGGGCGTACTGCTCGATCTCCGACACCGCGGCGCCGATGACGTCGGCGGCGGGCACCGGCTTGGGCACCGACTTCGCCAGCCCGGCACCGGAGAGCACCAGCAGCGATTCACCGTTGCGGCGCAACCGGGTCGCGAGGTGGTCGAGCTCGAACAGGCTGGCCAGATGGTCCGGGTCCTGCTCGTCGGCCTCGAGCCGGTCGATCACGCCGAGCTGGCGTTCCACCAGCCGCTGCGAACGCCGGGAGAGGTTCACGAAGATGCCGTTGACGTTCTCCCGCAACAGCGCCTGTTCGGCGGCCATCTTGACGGCCTGCTCGTGGACGACGTCGAAGGAGCGCGCCACCTCGCCGATCTCGTCACGAGAAGTGACCGGCACCGGATCGACGGCCTTCTTCGAGGCGTTGATCGGGTCGGGATCGTCGAGGATCGCCTGCACGGTGGCCGGCAGCCGGGTGTAGGCGACGTCCAGCGCGTTCTTCCGCAGGATCCGCAGCGGACGCAGCATCAGGCGCGCGACCAGCAGCATCAGCACCAGTGCCGCGATGAGCGCGGCGAGCACGATCGCGCTGTTGATCCACGCCGAGCTGATCGCCGCGCTGGCCAGGTCGTCGGCACGGGTCCGCAGCTGGGCGAGCAGGTTGCTCTCCACCGCGCGGAGCTTCTCCGCCGCGACACGGCTGTCCTTGTCGAGCAGCGCGCCGTCGATGTTCGGTGCCTGGCCCTGCTGGGCGAAGGCGAACGCGGCGGTCTGGATCCGGCGCCGGTCGTCGACCTCGGGGCCGGAGACGGTGTCGGAGTAGAGCTGCCGCTGGTCTTCGGTGGAGTTCGCGAGGAACGACGCGATCGCGGCGTCACCGGACGCCGCCGCGGCGCGGGTCTGGTCCAGCAGGTCGCCGGGGAAGGCGTTGCGGAAGGCGGCGACCTCGAAGGCGGCGTCGGCGCGGGAGATGAACTCCTTGGCCTCGCTGATCGCCTGCGTGCTCGTGCCGAGCCGGAGCACGTCGCGGTCGGTGACCGCGGTGGTGACCTCGCGGCCGAGCTGGATCAGCGAGTCGAGGATCGAGGTGTAGGTGTTGAACACCATCAGATCGGAGAAGGAGGACGTGCTGATCGCCGCGCGCAGCGGGCGCAGCGCGTCGAGCCGCTGGAGCCCCCGCGAGTACCGGTCGCTGGTGTCCTGGTCGTCGGTGTTGAGCGAGGTGGCCGAGGTCCGCAGGTCGTCGACGACGCGGTCGACCCGGGAAACCTGCGCGTCGAGGCCGGTCTGGCGGAGCGCGTCACCGGAGGCGAGGCGGGTGACCGCGAGTGCGCGTTCGCTCTGCAGCTCGTGCACCACCGTGGTGATCTTGACGGCGAAGGCGACCTGGTCGGCGGTGCGCTGGAACTGGCTCGCCTGCTTGGCGTCGTCGACGACCCGCAGCGCGCCGAGCACCAGTGCGGTGAGAGTGGGGATGATGAGGATGGCGGCGAGCTTCGAGCGCAGCCGCCAGTTGCGCATACCGGTGAAGATCCCGGTTCGCCGGGACGGGTCCGCTTCCGGATCCGTCCCGTGAGTCTGCGCAGGGGTCCCTCCTACCCCCGCGGTGTCTACGTTCGGCACCGCCGCACCACCATTGTCGTCCGGGCTGGTAAAGCCCTGTTCGTTCCGACGCCCCGAAGTTCCCGGGCGCCCCGTGTTGTCTTCGACCACTTCTAACCGCACGCTCCCGGCCAGCGGAACACCGTCCCGGTGGCGGGATTCCAGCGCGTGAGGTTACCCGAATGGGGGAATAGATCGATATCCCCACCAGTTCCTGGTACTGCCTCCCGCCGAGAACACGACAACGCAGTGGCTGAACCCCGCTCCCTCGAGCGGCATCGGTTCAGTTCGAGCATTGGTTACCGGTCCCTGCACTGGTTCTCATTCGATCCGACGGCCTAACCCACCAGCGCGGCGGCTCTGCCCGGCCAGGCTGAAGGTACTGCCCACCGCAGAAGAGGCTCGACTTGATCGGCCATCCAGGCACTCTCTCTCACTACATTGGTGGTCAGCACATCACCGTAGGTGCAGAGGGTAGCGAACGACCGGGCAAGATGTAACCCTCCCGAAAGCGGGGAGGACGAGCCTGACAATCGGACAGCGAACCGGACATCGCTGGATGTGATCATGACGCTATACGCAGGGTTAACGACTACTGCATGTGGCGCAAGAGTCCTCCGCAAGGAGCCGAACGGGTGAGCTAGGCCACTTTGGTTTTCTTCGAAATAGACCCATTGTGAGCAAGCGGTCACGTTCTCTACAGTGGCCCGCGTGTCTTCTCCACGGATTGACACGCCTCTTCGTTCACACCGGTTCAGCCATCGAGAACTCCTCCCAGGGGGCATGCCTTGTTTGGACTCGGCACGGGCAACAGCGGCCGCCGCGGGCTACGCACCGCGCTCGGCGTAGCGCTCACCGTGGCGACGGCCGCCTCCCTGAGCGGCTGCGGCATGCTCGGCGGCTCGGACAGCGCCTCCACCGCCGGATCCGGCGGCCTCGAGAAACCGAACCTCAAGGTCGCGATCATGTCGACCATCGACACCGCCCCCTTCCGCCTGGCCCAGGACGCCGGCTACTTCAAGAACGAGGGCCTCACCGTCGAAGCCACCGAAGCCCCCACCGGCCAGGCGGCGCTGACCAAGCTCATCGGTGGCGAGGTCGACATCAGCTACTCCAGCTACACCCCGTTCTTCGCCGCCAAGAGCAAGAACACCGCCGACATCCGCCTCGTCGCCGACGCCTCCTCGGCCGCCCCCAAGAGCACCGCCGTCGTCGCGCTACCGAACTCCCAGGTCAGGAGCGTCCTCGACCTCGCGGGCAAGAAGATCGGCATCACCGCCCCCAACACCATGTCCGACACCCTCACCAAATCGGTCATGAAGGACCACGGCGTCGACTTCTCCCACGTCGAATGGCGTCCGGTTCCGCTACCCAACGTGGCCGCGTCGCTGAAGAACGGCGACATCGACGCCGCGTTCCTCACCGAACCGTTCATCACCCAGTCCGCGAGGGCCGTCGGCTCCGTCCCCGTGGTCGACACCGCCACCGGGTCCACCCAGGACTTCCCCACCGCCGGCTACGGCGCGCTCGGCAGGTTCACCACCGAGAGTCCCAGGACCGTCGCCGCCTTCCAGCGCGCCATGCTCAAGGCCACCCGCGATTCGGCCGACCGCGCCAAGATCGAGCCCCTCATGGTGAAATACGCCAAGGTCGACCAGGACACCGCCGCCCTCACCACGCTCCTCACCTTCCAGTCCACATTGGACGCACGACGCATCCAGCGCGTCCCCGACCTCATGCTCCAGATGGGCGCCATCACCACCAAGGTCGACGCCGCCCCGATGATCGTCCCCCAGGTGAACGGCTGACCCATGCCAGAAAGACTCCGCGCGGCCATCCCGGTGCGGCACCGGCTCTCCGGCCCGGCGCCGCGCGGCGCGGGCGGTCGCGGCTCCGCCCGAGAAAGCGGTTTCTTTCCGGCGAAAGGTCTGAACCACTACGTACCTGGTGAGCTTTTGGTCACGAGACCGGCACAATCCGCCCACGGAGTGTCTAATGTCGACGCCGCCGAGCCGGCGCGGGCGCACGCCCTCACGGACCGAAACTCGCCGGGTATGTCCGTTTCCGGGGCCCCGGAGACCGCGCGTCGCCCGCGACGCGGCATGCTAGGGACGACCGGAGAATCTGCCGACCGATCGAAAAACGAAACGCTTACCGTGGTGTGCACAAGATCGACGGTGTACACAAGAGCGACGAGAACACAGACCCACGTCCGACTCGGGATGCCCTCGGGGTGCTCGCAGGAGCAGGTGAACGGCCGAACGTGCAGCGCTACAAACCCATCCACACCGTGACATCTGCAAGGAGCTGACCTTGTTCACATCCGCCACCAACGGCGTGCCCCTGCGGCGCCGCACTATCCACTTTGCGCTGGCGGCCCTTGTCGCGACCACCGTGAGCGGCTGCGGCCTGCTCGGTGGCTCGGACGGCTCGACGTCGGGGGGAAGTTCGGGCGGGCTGGAAAAGTCCTCCATCAAGGTTTCCGTCATGTCCGTCATCGACACCACGCCGCTGCGGCTCGCGGTGGACGGTGGCTACTTCAAGGCCGAGGGCCTCGATGTCCAGACCATTGAGGTACCGGATGGACAGACCTCGCTCACCAAGCTGATCAGCGGTGAAGCGGACGTCGCGTTCTCCAGCTACCAGCCGTTCTTCAGCGCGAAGGCGAAGAACACCGCGGACATCCGGCTGGTCGCCGACGCGGTGTCGGCCAGCCCGAAGAGCAACGAAATCATCACGGGGGCGAACTCCTCGGTGAAGGGCATCGCCGACCTGGCGGGCAAGAAGGTCGCGATCACCGCCAAGAACACCGCGTCCGACCTGCTCACCCGGTCGGTGCTCAAGGACCACGGCGTCGACCCGAACAAGGTCAACTGGGTCCAGATGGGGATGTCGAACGTGGCGCCCGCGCTGAAGAACGGCGACATCGACGCGGGGTATCTCGCCGAGCCGTTCCTCACCCAGGCCGGGAAGACGGCGGGCGCCGTCCCGCTCGCCGACGCCGCGAGTGGTGCGACGCAGGACTTCCCGCTGGCTGGCTACGGCGCGCTCGGCAAGTTCGTAACGGACAGCCCGAAGACGCTGGCCGCCTTCCAGCGCGCCATGCAGAAGGCGACCCGGGACGCGGCCGACCGCGCGAAGATCGAGCCGCTGGCGGTCAAGTACGCCAAGGTCGACCAGGACACCGCCGCACTACTCACGCTGCCGACGTTCGTGTCCACTTTGGATGCCCGCCGCCTCCAGCGGGTCCCGGACCTGATGCAGCAGATGGGCGCGATCCCCGCGAAGATCGACGCCGCGCCGATGATCGCCCCGCAGGTCTCCAACTGACGTGACACGTTTTCTCCGCGGCCTGGCCGGTCTGGTCGGCTTCTTCCTGCTCTGGGAGGTCGTCGTCCGGATCGGCCTGGTCGATCAGACGTTCCTGCCCCCGGCGAGCGTCGAGCTGGGTATCGTGGCGAACCTGCTCGGCGACGTCTCGTTCCTGCGCGACATCATCGCCACGATGCTCGCCTGGGCGATCGCCGTTCTCATCGCCGTCGCCATCGCGGTGCCCGCCGGGCTGCTGCTGGGCAGCGTTCCCGGCCTGCGCCAGGCGACCGCCGCGGTCGTCGAATTCCTCCGGCCGATCCCGGCGGTCGCGCTGATTCCGTTGGTACTGCTGGTCATCGGCAGCGGTCCGGAGTCGAAGATCACGCTCGGCGTGTACGCCTCCTTGTGGCCCATCATGTTCAACACGATCTACGCGCTCGGCGAGATCGACCCGGTGCTGATGGAAACGGCCAAGGCGTACGGCACCGGCCGCGTCCGGTCGCTGACGTCGGTCGCGCTGCCGCACACCGCGCCGTTCGTGTTCACCGGTGTCAAGGTGTCCGCGACGATCGCGCTGATCGCGATCGTGAGCACCGAGTTCCTCGCCGGGACGAAACTCGGCATCGGGAACTTCATCCTGCAGTCCAGCACCGGCGCCACCCGGTTCGATCTGGTGATCGCGGGCACGATCGTCGCCGGAGTGTTCGGCTTCCTGATCAACGAAGGGCTCGAACAGCTCGGCAAACGGTTGTTCCGATGGAGCACGGTGGATCGGGAGGCAACGGTATGAGTCTCACCTTCTCCTGGCGCGTCGGAAACCGCGTCAGCCGTGGTGTTTCGGTGCTGCTCCGGAACTGGCTGGTCTTCATCGCGCTGGTCGGGGTGTGGGAGCTGGTGACGCGGCTGGCACCGAGCCCGTTCTTCCCGCCGCCGAGCCAGATCGTGACGACGGCGGTGAAACTGTGGTTCACCGGACCGGCGTCGCAGCTGTTCCTGACGGACGCGGTGTACGACAACGTGTTCCCGAGTCTCGCCAGGACGCTCGGCGGCTGGGCGGGCGCGGGCCTCCTCGGTATCGCGCTCGGCACGGCCATCGGCCGTTCGCGGACCGCGATCGACTACGTGGGCCCGTTGTTCGCGTTCTTCCGTTCCGTGCCACCGCCCGCGCTGATCCCGGTGTTCGCGATCCTCTTCGGACTGGGGCCCGGTATGCAGACCGGCTCGATCGTCTTCGGCGCGATCTGGCCGGTGCTGCTCAACACCGTCGACGGAGTCCGGTCGGTCGATCAGGTCAAAGTGGACACGGCGCGGTCGATGCGGACCCCGCGGGGCCACTGGATCGCCTCGGTGGTCCTGCCCGCCGCCGCGCCGAAGATCTTCGCGGGCCTGCGGGTCAGTCTGTCGATCTCGTTGCTCCTGATGGTGGTCTCGGAACTGGTCGGCTCGTCGTTCGGTATCGGCCATTCACTGCTGACCGCCCAGCAGACGTTCGACTTCCCGCTCATGTGGTCGTGGCTGGTCCTGCTCGGCCTGCTCGGCTACGGCTTCAACGCGGCGTTCCTCGCGGTGGAACGCCGGGTACTCGCCTGGCAGCCCACTCGCCCATAGGTCTATTGAGGACAGTCCATGTCAACCATGCTCGAGGTCTCCGGCCTCAACCACCAGTACGGCAGCGGCGCCGCCGCGCACATCGCGGTCAGCAACCTGTCCTTCACGGTCGAATCGGGGCAGCTGGCCAGTATCGTCGGGCCGTCCGGCTGCGGTAAGTCGACGCTGCTGCGCTGTATCGCCGGCCTCACCGCGCCGACGTCCGGCGACGTCACCTTGCACGGCGACCGGGTTTCGGGCGTTCCCGACGACCTCGCCGTGGTGTTCCAGGACTACAGCCGATCGCTGTTCCCGTGGCTCTCGGTGGCGAAGAACGTCGAGTTTCCCTTGCGGTGGCGGCCGATGAGCAAGGCCGACCGGCGCGCGGCGGCGCAGGAGGCACTGGAGCAGGTCGGTCTCGCCGGGGTCGGGAAGAAGTACCCGTGGCAGCTTTCGGGCGGGATGCAGCAGCGGGTGTCGATCGCGCGGGCGCTCGCGCGGCGTCCGGCGTTGCTGCTGATGGACGAGCCGTTCGCCTCGGTGGACGCGCAGACGCGGTTCGAGCTGGAGGACCTGACCCGGCGGGTGCAGCGCGAGCAGGGCTCGACGGTGCTCGTCGTGACCCACGACATCGACGAGAGCGTCTACCTGTCGGACCGGGTCCTGGTGCTGTCGAAGTCCCCCGCGTCGATCGTCGCGGATCTGACGGTGGACCTGCCCTCGGAGCGGGACCAGATCACCACCCGGGAGTCGGCGGAGTTCGTCACCCTGCGCGGCGAGGTCGCCCGCCTGCTGCACGGCGGCGCTCCGGAAGCCGCCACCGCGTTGTCGGACGCCGCCGAATGGGACCTCGCCGACTCCCACACCGCCACCCCCGACAACGCACACCACCGCCCCTGACCCGCGAGTCCCACACTCGGGTGCCCGAGTGTGGGTCTCACGCACCCGAGTTCCCCATTCGGGGCGCGTCGGCAGTTGTCCACAACAGGGTCGGCTATCCACAGATTTCCCAAGACCCCGCTCCCCGCCTCCGGATCGCGATACGCTGGTTGCAGGGGTGCCCCCGGGAGGGTGGGGGACTGCCCCGGCGTTAGTAGAGGGCGGCGGGGTTCGGGTCCACGTGCACGTGCACCAGAGTGGGCCGCGGGTCGGCGAACGCCGAGGTCAGGATCGGCGCCAGTTCGGCGCCCTCGGTGACCGTGACAGCGTGGACGCCCATACCCATTGCCAGCGCGGCGAAATCGATCCCGCCCAGATCCGTGCCGGGCAGTTTCGACCCGTCGGCGGTCTGGCCGAGGATGCGCACGGCGGCGTACTGCGCGTTGTCCAGAACGACGAACGTGACCGGGACGTTCTGCCGCGCGGCCGTCCAGAGCGCCTGGACGCAGTACATGCTGGAGCCGTCGCCCAGTACGGCCACGACCTTCCGGTCCGGCCGCGCCATCGCCGCGCCGATGGCCGCGGGCAGGCTGTAGCCGAGCGTGCCGCTCGTGCCGGTGAGGAACCCGGTGTCGGTCGAGGTGATCGGCAGGTAATCGTGCAGGATGTTGCGGTGACTCGGGGTCTCCTCGACAACGATCCCGTTGTCCGGCAACGTTTCCGACAGTGTCGCGTAGGCGTACTCCGCCGTGATCGGCGTCGTCGCCACCGGCTTTTCGGGACGTACCAAGGGTTTCGGCGCGGTGTGGTCCCCCGCGCTGACGCGCTCCGTCAGCGCGCGAATGCCGAGTTTCAGCGTCGTGCGGATGCCGGTTCCCTCGGCCGCGCGGGCGAGGACCTGCTCGTCGTCGCTGAGCAGGTACAACGGCGGCAGCGCGTCCTCCGCCTCGCCGCGGTGGACGTGATACAGGAACGCCGGAGCGCCCGCCACCAGCACGAGGTCGTGCTCGGCCAGTGTGCGCGCGGCGAGAATGCGTTCGGGCTGAAGGAAACCGAGGAACAGCGGGTGATCCTCGGGGAACGAGCACCGCCCCGACATCGGCGCGACCCACACACCGGCGTCGAGCCGTTCGGCCAGCGCGACCAGGTCCGGAACCGCGCCGTCGTGGTCGACGGCGCCGCCTGCCACGATCGCCGGGCGCTCGCTGGCGTCGAGCGCGTCGGCGAGGCCCTGGATCGCGTCCGGATCCGGGCCGTACCCGGGGATCCGGGGACGACGCGGAATGGGCTTGCCGGTTTCGGCATCCCAGTCGTCGGCGGGAACGGAGACGAACACCGGCCCCTGCGGCGCCTGCGTGGCGACGTGATAGGCGTGCGCGATCGCGGCCGGGACGTCCTCGGCTCGCGCGGGCTCGCAACTCCACTTCACGTACGGCTTGGGAAAGTTCGCCGCCTCGACCGCGCCGAGGAACGGTTCGTCCGGCAGCAACGACCGCGTCTGCTGGCCGGCGAGGATGATCAACGGCGTCCGGTTGCGGTACGCGGTGAACACGTGTCCGAGCGAATGCCCGACGCCACCGGCCGAGTGCAGGTTGACCAGCACCGGCTGCCTCGACGCCTGCGAGTAACCGTCCGCCATCGCCACGACCCCGGCCTCCTGCAGCCCGAGAACATAGGTGAAGTCGTCCGGCCACCCGGTGAGGAACGGGATCTCCGTCGTCCCCGGATTGCCGAAAATCGTGGTCAGCCCCAGCTCGCGGAGCAGTTCCCTGGTGGCCGTGCGGACCGTGCGTGTTCCCATGCCGATACGTTAGCTCGTACGAGTGATGCCCGCGCGGCTTCCGCGCGGGCTTGATGTCGCGAATGGCGCATTGCCGACGTTCAACGCCGCGAATGTCCCATTCCCGGCACCTGGCACATCGAAAGCCCTGAAGGCGTCCTTATGGCGTCCAACGCGCCGAATGGCCCATTTGCTGCACCGAGGTCCACAAAGGACATATTCCCGGAACGTTTACGCCGGTACACAAACACCCCCGGCTGTCATACTTCCGGACGACGGCGAACGTCTCGCCGCACGCATCCTCACCAGGGAACATCGAGCAGTTTCCACAGCGTGATAACCCACCTCGTCCATATGGTTGCGAACACCTGAACGGGTGCGCCAATTCGACCGCCTGATGTCACATCTCCTCATGTCAGAACCATGACAGATTCCCTCCGTAACCTCCCTGTCGCGGAATGATGTCCTATGCTCGTTTGTCAAGAAGCGAAACGGTATGGGGAGGAACCGATGAGCTTCACGTCCAACGCCCGATCGGAGCAGGCCCAGGGCGACTATCGGAGCAGGCACAAGGACGCGGTCGCCGACGAGGATCTCCGCGCGAACGTGCCCGGCGCACTCTCGCAGGCCAGCCCGGTAGCGACCAGCACAAGTGGCGGTGCGGGCTACCGGATCGACCCGGAAGGCCTCGCGGCTCAGATCCGAGCCTTCGAAGCGCTTCGCGACCAGAGCGCGCAAATGGAAGGCCGGCTCCGAAACGCCGCGCAGCGAGTGACGCCCCCATCGGGCGACCAACCGGCCACGGGTCAGGCCGAGGCAACACGGCGCTCGATTATTGCCGCTGCCGAACAAAACAAGGCCATGGCGGAGTACGCGAAAGGGCTCATCGACAGCATGCGCAAAGCCAACGGCACCTATCGGCAACACGAGGAGAACACCACAGGGGTCTTCCGGCAAGGCAGCGGTAGCACCTCACCCATTGGCCCCTTGCACCAGGACCCGCCAGGACGATGACCTCTTCCCGTACCCGGATCGCCCTCATAACCGCGACACTCGTGCTCGCTGGTGCGGCAGGGTGCAGCAGCGAGGTACCAGGCCAGCCGAGTACCGCACCGTCGGCGCCTCGCACTGGCCCCTCGCAGGCCGGTACGAGCAACAGCAGAGTTCCCCAAGTCGCCCAGCCGCTGAACGCCGACAAATACGTCGCCAACCCGTGTGCGAGCCTGACCAGCGCGCAATTGAAGGAATTCGAGAGTAACCGCGACGGGACCCGGCAGGATTTCAACGGCGACCCGAACTGTCACTGGCAGGTCGGCCCGAACAACGATACCGGGGTAGGTGTCACTTACGCACGGAGCAACACCGACGGAATAGGGCGCCTGTACGCACTCAATGACACCGGCTGGTGGCGGGACGGCTACTTCGAACCCACCAGCGTCCAGGAGTATCCGGCTGTTTTCACGGACATCATCGACAAGCGCCGACGAGGCGACTGTGGCTTGGCGGTAGCCGTCTCCAACAGCCTGTACTTCGATGTTTCCATACAGTCGAGCGCGGGAGACAAATCCTGTGTCGCGGCCAAAAATGTCGCGACTGCGGTGCTGGACACCATCAAGAAGGGGGCATGACATGGCGATGAACGGCCGGGACATCTACGAGAATTTCGCCAACGCCCCCGGCACCACGAACCTCGAAGCCGCGAAAGACGAACTCGCCGACATCCGGATCGCCTATGCGACCTTGGGGCAAAGCTTCGCTCAGGCGGCGGCCGGTCTCGAAGAACACTGGCAGGGGGACGCGGCGGGTGCGGCGGCGCGTGGAGCCGGGCCGCTGGTCGCCGCACACGATCAGGCCTCGATGAAGATGCAGACGGCCGATTCGCTGCTGGACAACCAGATTTCGAGCTTTCACCGCACCAAGAACACCGTCAAGCCGGTGCCCGACGTACCGCGGGATCCTGCCACGTTCGGCGACGCGGGCTGGGGGAAGCAGACGGGGATCCTGTTCCAGACGCAGCTGGCGAACGACGCGGCGGCACACAACGTTCAGCTCATGAACCAGTGGACTCGGACGTCGAGCCACAACGGCAATTCGATGCCGACGGATTACGGGAAGATCGACCCCGGCGCGTTCAGTGTGTCCGAGAACAAGGGGACGCAGAGCACCATTAATTCGGTCCGCGGTTTCGACGGTACCGATCACACCCGCGACAAGAAGCGCCGGCCGTCCGGACAAAAGACCGACATCACCGGCGGACGCCCCACGGAAAGCCAGAACACGCGGGACCGGAACCGGCAGGACACGCCGCCCCCACAGTCCACAGTGGACAAGCCGCGTGAAGCAGGCCGGCAGCCCGGAATCGGGCCCGGCGACGGCACCACGCCGGGCAGCTACCAGCCGCCGAAGCCGGCGCCTGGCGGCTGGCCCGTCCAGCCGCCCGCAGCCGCGTATACGCCCGGCGGAGGGGCGAACTACGTGGGCCCCCAGCCTTTCGGGCCGGGAACGCCGGACTCGCCGGGGACCGGGTTCGGGCGACGGGGCGGCACGGGTAATGAGATCGGCCGAGGCTCGGGAACAGGCAGGGGCACGGGCAGTGGCCCGGGTTCCGGCATGGGCAAGGCGCTCGGCGAGGGCAAGAGCGTCGGAGGGATGCGTGGCGGCGCGGCCGAGCCGGGCATGCGGGGCGCGGGATCCACCGCACGTGGCACCACGAGCATGGAGCCGGGAGTGGTGCAGGGCGGCAAAGGTAAGGGCAAGGGCGACGAGGACAAGGACCATCGGCGCAAGTACGTCGTCGAGGACGACGTCGCCTTCCAGCTCACCGACAACGAAGGCGAAAAGGCGGTCGACCCCCGCACCGGCATGCCACCCACCCCGCCCGTCCTCGGTCAGTGATGGTCTGGTTCGCGGATCCGGAACGTTTCGCGGCCGATCAGCTCGCGGCCTTGGTGACCGAGGCGACAGGTGGGGACCTGCACACGGTCCTCGCCCCACAGGCGGTCTGGCTCGACGACGCCGAGCGGGCCAGGGCGAAACGCGCGCTGGAGGACGTAGCGGCCCAGTACGCCGGCGAACCTGTCGACGGCAACGAGCCGGCGTTCACCGACGTCGCCGAGTTGCTCACCCGGCCGCCGGAGGCCCGGTTCGGCTGGTTCAGCGACCTGGTGAGCGGCACGCGCCTGCGGGTGCTCGTCGCGGGATCGCGCTGGTTTTCGCTGGTAGCGGTGTGCGAGGGTGACGACATCTTCGTACGTACCTTCGACGAGGAGCGGCTCGCGATCGCGCTCGCGAGCATCCTTCCCGCGGACACCGGCGGGGCGGGCAGGACGTCGATCAGCTTGCTGGCATCCGAGTATCGCGAGGCCGCCCGCGACACCACGGCGGTGCCGCGGGCGGAAGTCCGCCGGGCGCAACGATTCGCGGCACTGGAGCCGTCGTTGATCGCCGAACTGTACGTGGAGGTCCGAAGACCCAACGGCCACCACCCGATCAGTGAACCGCTGCGCGTGTACGACACCGAGCAGGGCCGCTGGCTGTTCACCACTTCCCCCGAGTACGGCGACGAACGCCTGACGCTGACCCCGGCGACCACCAAGGACGTCGTCGCCGCACTCGACGCGCTGCGAAACGGCATGGACTGATCAGAGCAGGTTCTTCTGCACCTTCCCCATCGCATTGCGCGGCAAGGCTTCCAGCACTCGCACTTCACGCGGTCGCTTGTGGACGGACAACGTTCCCGCCACGAAATCCGCCACTCCGCCGCCGTCGATTCCATCCCCGGCCACGTACGCGACGATTCGCTGCCCGAGATCGTCGTCAGGCACGCCGATCACCGCCGCCTCGCGCACGCCGGGGTGGGCCAGCAGCGCCTGTTCCACTTCCCCCGCACCGATGCGGTAGCCACCCGATTTGATCAGGTCGACCGATTCCCGGCCCACGATCCGGTGAAACCCACCGGCGTCGACGACGGCGATGTCGCCGGTGCGGAACCAGCCGTCCTCGGTGAACGACTCCGCGGTTTTGGCCGGTAGTCCCAGATATCCGTCGAAGAGCGTCGAGCCGGTCACCTGTAGCTGCCCGAGGCTCTCACCGTCGTGCGGGACAGGGGCACCCCGGTCGTCGCGCAGTCGCGTTTGGACGGTGGGCAGCGGCGAGCCGACCCAGCCCGGCCGTCGTTCACCGTCGTGCCGCGTGCTGAGGGTGATCAGCGTTTCGCTCATCCCGTAACGCTCGATGGGCGCGGATCCGGTGAGCCCCGACAACTTCTCGAAGACAGGAAGAGGCAGCGGCGCACTTCCCGACACGAGCAATCGCGCGGCACGCAGCGCATGCGCGGCGGACGGCTCCGCACACACCCGGGACCACACCGTCGGGACTCCGAAGTACAGCGAGCCTCGCGCTTCCGCGTACGCCGCGGGCTTCGGCCGCACCGTGTGCGTGAGCGGCGAGCCGATGCGCAGCGCGCCGAGCACGCCCAGCACCAGCCCATGAACGTGGAACAGCGGCAGGCCGTGCACCAGGGTGTCGTCGGCGGTCCAGCCCCACATCTCGCTCAGCGCGTCCAGGCACGCGGCGATGGCCGCGCGCGAGAGCACGACCCCCTTCGGCGCGCCTGTCGTTCCCGACGTGTAGACGATCAGCGCCGCGCTTTCCCCGTCAGGTTCCGGATAGCTCGTCGCGGACCGCGCGGAGACGTCGATCGGCACGACCGGGAGTTCGACGTCTTCCGGGGCGCCGCCAAGCCAGAGCCGCACACCGGAGTCGGTCAGGACGTGGCGCCGTTCGGCCGGTCCCGAGTCGGGCGGGACCGGGACGGCGGTCACTCCGGCGGTCAGGCAGCCCACGACGGCGACGATCGTCTCGAGGCTCGCGGTCGCGTTGACGGCGACGCGACCGGCACCGGCGATCCGGTCCGCGACAGCGGCAGCGGCGGCACGGAGTTCGTCCAGCGACATCGAGACATCGCCGACACTGACGAACGGGCCGTCGGCGGGGGCGGCCGCCGACAGCGCGGTCAGCAGGGGCTGGTTGTGGTCCTTCACAGGATTTTCGTCCTCACTCGGGCAGCGGTTTGTTGCGGGTCTCGGGGACCAGCAGGAGCAGGAAAAGGCCGGCGACGAACACGGCGGCGGTGGACGCCAGCGGCACGGCAAGCGAACCCAGCTGGCGGATCGCGACGCCGAGCACGAACGTGCCGACAGCGGCGAACCAGCGGGAGATCGTGGTGGTGAAGGCGAACGCGGTGGCACGGAACAACGTCGGGTACTGCTCGGGCAACCACACGGTGAAGACCGCGAAGTTCGCCCCGCCGAGGCCGAGGATCGGCAGGAACACGAAGAGCAGCGGCAGATTTCCCAGCGGGTAGGCGATTCCGTAGGTCCCGATGATGCCGACCACCATCAGCGCGAAGAACAACGCCAGCGCGCCCCGGCGGCCGAGCCGGTCGGCGAGCCACGGTGTGCCGATGCAGCCGACGACCGTGAAGATCGCCGAGATCGCGGCCGCGAGACTCGCCAGCTGGGAACCGTTACCGACGCCGGTCTCCTTGGCGAGCGTCGTCACCGCTGTCGGCACATAGGTGGCCGTGGCCCACAAACCGATCACGCAGACGCCGAGCAGGAGCAGATTGCCGATGGTCCGCCGCCGGTATCCGCTGCTCATGATGTTCCGCAGCGGCGCGAGCAACGACGTGCGCCGGGCCGTTTCGGCCTGTGCCGCCCACTTTTCCGGCTCCTTCGTGTTACGCCGGATGAACAGGACGAGCAACGCGGGCACGATGCCGAGCAGGAACAGGCCACGCCAGCCGAGCTGCTGGCCGAACGCCAGGTAGATCACGGCCGTCAGCAACTGGCCGACGTAGTTGGCCGAATGCAGCACCCCGCCGAGCTTGACCCGGAGCCGCTCCGGCACGGCCTCCGCCACCAGCGTGGCCGCCATCGCCCATTCGCCGCCGATCCCGACCGCGCACAGGAACCGGAACGCCATCCACGCCCAGACGTTCGTGGAGAACCCGGCCAGCGCGGTGAACACCGAGAAGAGCAGGATGCTGCCGATCATCGCCGGCCGCCTGCCGAAGCGGTCCGCGATCGGGCCCCAGATGAAGGAACAGCCCCAGCCCGCCAGGAACAACGCGCCGCTGAGCTGACCGTAGAAGCCGATGTTCGCGACGTCCGGGGTGATGCCGGACGGGGGAAGCAGCTCGGTCAGCGTGGGCGCGAGCACCAGGCCGAACATCGCGAGCGTGAAGCCGTCCATCGCCCAACCGCCGAAGGAGCCCCAGAAAGCGTTGCGCTGGGCGCGATTCATCCGGGCAGGCGGCCCCGTGTCGGCCTGACGGCTGCCGGGGCTGTCGTCGGCGGATTCCTTGATCGTCGTCATGACCACCTCACTGTGGTCCATATTGCGGACCGATGCACTACTATGTGGACCGGTAGCGTATGAACCAGATCACCGAAGGTCAAGGGGTGTCCGAGTTGAACAGCGTGCTCACGGCGTTACGAGTGTTCGAGGCGGTCGCCGCCGCACAGCCCACGGGGTTGAGCGAACTCGCGCGGCGGCTCGAAGTCCCCAAAAGCACGGTGCAGCGATGCCTCAAGACGCTCGCCGAGGCGGGCTGGGTCCGCCCCGCGCCCAGCGGTGACGGCCGGTGGGTGATCACCGGGAAGGCGTTCAGCATCGGCAGCGCGGTCAGTTCGGGGCCCCGGCTGCGCGAGATCGCGCTGCCCGTCCTCAGCCGCCTGCAGGAGGACACCAGGGAGACCATCCACCTGACCGTCCCCGACGACAACGAGATGGTGCTGATCGAACGGCTGGACAGCCCGCATCAGCTCCGCGCGTTTCTCCAGCTGGGCACGCGTCTGCCCCTGCACGCGGCGTCGAACGGCAAGGCGTACCTGGCTTCGCTGGACGACGCGGCCGTCGAATCCTTCCTGCACAGCGAACTTCGTCAGGTCAACGACCACACCGTCACCGACCCCGACGTCATCCGCGAGGAGGTCGCGGAGATCCGGCGACGCGGTTACGCCGTCACCAACGAAGAACTCCACGAGGGCATCGCCGCGGTCGCCGTCGCGCTCACGACGGCGGACGGCGAGACCTGTGGTTGTTTCAGCATTTCCGGCCCCACGACGAGGCTGACGCCCGACCTCTACGCGACGTATGGCGAGAAGGCCATCGCCGCCAAAGCGGAGATCGAGCGGTTCCTGTCCTTCTGAGGGGCCTCAGCCCTTGACCAGCTCGGCCCATTCGCGCACGCGCTCGGTGTCCACTTCGGACGCCCAGCCGCCGGGACGCACCGCGCTGCCGACGTGGAATCCGCGTACCCCACCGGCCCGCAGCAGGTGGACGTGCTGCGTCCGGAGGCCGCCGCCGACGAGCAGCGCGGGTCCTTCGCGGCGGGTGAGCTGCTGGAGCACGGAAAGGCCGAAGCTCACGCCGTTCGGGTGCCCCGCGGTGAGCACGGTGTCGCAGCCGAGATCGGCAAGCCACTCGTAGGCACGCAACGGATCGCGCGAGCTGTCGATCGCGCGGTGGAACGTCCACGGCAGACCGTCCAGCTCCTTCGCCAGGACACGGCAGGCTTCGACGTCGATCTCGCTGTCCGAGTTCAGGAAGCCGAAGACGAACTCGCGCGCGCCGGCCTCGACGAGGCGGACGGCGTCGGCACGCAGCCCGTCGAGATCGATGGCGGCGAAGGAACCGTTGTCGCGCAACATGACCCGTACGGGAAGGTCGGTGGCCCCGAGAACGTCACGGACCGTCGTCACCGACGGCGTGAGGCCGTCCTGCGCCATCTCCGTCACCAGTTCGAGGCGGTCCGCCCCGCCCGCCTGCGCACGCTCCGCGTCGTTCGCGTCGAGCGCGATCACTTCCAGCAGGCCGGTTTCCGAGCTCATGGGTCGTCCGTTCGTTTAAGCCGTAGGAGGAGTGTCGTCCCCTCGCGCGTGGCGCCCTCGCCGGAATCCGCCTTGGAGGCTCGACATCCGCTCGCGCACCGCTTCGGGGGAAAGCGAGAGTATCGGCTTCTGCGGCAGCGGTTTCTCCGGGGTTTGCCCGGCCTCGGCCGTGGGCAGGATCGGCCAGGTGTCCTCCGCGCCGTCCTCCTGCTCGAGTTCGGCGGGCGTCGGCCATTCGTGCCCGGCGGCGGGTTCCGCCTCGGGAGCGGCTTCGGGCTCCGGCGCGGGCGGCGGTGTTTCCGGGTCGTACGGCGGAAACTGCGGCTCAGTGGGCTCGTCGGCCGAGACCTCGGCCGGGTGCGGCGACGGTTCGCCGGGCTCCGGCGCCTGCTCGACGGCGGGTTCCGCGGACGTCAGCGCGTGCCGGGGTTCCGGCGCCACCGGCCGCTCGGCGACCGGCAGCGGTTCCGCGACCGGCCTCGGTTCCGCTGCCCGCTGCGGCTTTTCCGACGCGCTCGCGGCGTCGAACCACTTCGAGAGAACGTCGCGGTAGGCAGGCATCCGTTCGGTCGGGACGTCGTGGTCCAGCGGCGATTCCTCGTCGGCGGACGGCCACTCCGGCGTGGTCTCGACCACTGGCGCGCGCCGCGGCGGCCCCGGCTCGGGCACCTGGCCGAACGGCGCCTCCTCCTCCGCGACCTCTTGCGGCGCCTCGGGTTCCGGCGGGGTGAGCGGGGCCAACGGCGCCAGCAGCTCGGGCGCGGGTTCGGCGGGGGGTTCGATGACCGGTGGCGGCGGTTCCGGCAGCGGGGGCGCCTCGACGATCAGCGCGGCAGGCACGACCACCACCGCGACGATCCCCTTGTCCTCGCCCGCGCTCAGCGACACGTCGATGTGGTGCCGCGCGGCCAGCGTCGCGACGACGAACAGGCCCATCCGGCGTGACACCTCGACGTCGACGTCCGGTGGTTCGGCGAGCCGGGCATTGGTCCGGTCGATCTCCGCCTGCGGCATCCCGGCGCCGCGGTCGGTGATCTCGATCCGCCAGTCACCGGTCGCGGTCCGCGTGCTCGACACCGTCACCGTGGTGTTCTGCCCGGAGTAACGGGTCGCGTTCTCCAGCAGCTCCGACACCACGTGCACGAGGTCGTTGACGGCCTCGCCGCGCACCGCGAGCTGGGGTGCCGCACCGAGTTCGACGCGGCGGTAGTCCTCCACTTCGGACAGCGCGGCGCCGATGATCTCGTCGCCGACCACGGGGCCGGCGTCGTCCCGCAGGAAGTCGGTGCCCGACAGGACCAGCAGGTTCTCGCTGTTGCGCCGCATCCGCGTGGCGAGGTGGTCGAGTTCGAAGAGCCCGGCGAGCGTGGTCGGGTCCTCCTCGCGCGCCTCCATTCTGTCCAAAACGGACAGTTGCCGTTCGACGAGGTCCTGGCTGCGCTGTGAGAGGTTCACGAACATCGCGTTGACGTTCTCGCGCAGCAGCGCCTGCTCCCCCGCGAGCCGGACGGCCTCGCCGTGCACCGCGTCGAACGCCCGCGCCACCTGGCCGACCTCCTCGCGGGTGAACACCGGCACCGGCGCCACCGCCAGCCGGTGCCGCAGGTTCTCCGGCGCGGGTTCGGGATCGGTGAGCAGTCCCTGGACCGCCGCGGGCAGCCGGTGCTCGGCGACCTCCAGCGCGGTGCGGCGCAGGATCCGCAGCGGCCGCAGCAGCGAACGCGCGATGACCACCGAAAGCACCCCGGCGACGAGCAGGACGCCGAGCACGATGCCGCCGTCCCAGATCGCCGCGGTCCTGGCCTGCGCGGCGAGCGCGTCGGTGCGCTGCTGCAACTGGACCAGCAGCGACTGCTGCACCCGGAACGTCAGGTTGACCGTATGCGTGGCCGAAGCGTCCCATTGATCCGGATCGAGGCCGCCCAGCCCCTGTCCGTTCGCGGCACGGGTGATGGCCGATTCGACCATGTTGTTGCCGATGTCGACGACCAGGCCGATCACCGTGTCGTCGTACATCCGCTGCTGTTGCGGGGTCGCGAACGTGCGGTAGTCGGAGCGCGCGGCGGCGAGTTCCGCCTCGGCGCCCAGCAGGGCGCGTGTGCGTTCGCGGTCGAGGTTGCCCGCCGCGAGCGCTTCGGCCATCACCGCCCGCTTGACCGACATCTGGTCCTTGATCCTGGCCAGCGCGTTGCCCGCGAGCCGCAGCCTGCCGAGTTCCGGATCGGAGACGTCCGCGGCGGCCGCGTCGCTGATGTCGAGCAGTCCGGAGACGACTCCGCTGTACGAGCGCAGCACGGCGTCCGCCGGATACGCGGAGTGTTCGGCCGAGTACCGGATGCCGCCGAGCACGCGAAGCCGGTCGGACATCTCCTGCAGGCTGCCCGCAGCCGACGGACCGAGCCGGGGCTTGCTGTCGGCCAGCGTCCGCTCGAACGTCCCGATCGCCTGATCGACGCGCTGCCGCTGGGCGGCGAGATCGGCCGTGTTCCCCGGCCGGTTGGACGCGACGTAACGGACCGTCAGATCGCGTTCGCGTTGCAGCTGCTGCACGACGTCGGCGACGGTGTTGTCGACGCCGCCGCGCGTGGCGAACTCGGCGAGCTGGGTGGCGTCACGAAGATCACTGTTGATGCGCAGGCCGACAAGTGTGACCACCGCCACTCCTGGCAGCAGCAGGACGACGAACAGCTTGGTGCGCAACCGCCAGTTCCGCAGCCGCCAGCCGCCCCCGGCCTGCGCCACCTGGGCATGCGGATCCGCCGCGTCGCCGCCCTTGCGGGGACGCTGGTCGCGACGGGTCACCTGGCTTCCTTTTCCCACCACGGGACCTCACCCGTGGCCGACATCGAGAGACGACTACTCGAACCTACTGGACAGTAGGCGCTTGAGGGGTTTCAGGACGGGAAAGTCCGAAAGCCGCTCTGGTGGGCTACGGCCCCGTCCGCGATCGTATGGGTGACAGACCCTAAGCTCCAGCACTCCGGGCAGATTCTCTCGGTAGGTGAGAGTGGATGATCATGCGCAAGCTGTGCACATGCGTGCTCGGCGGTAAAAAGTACCTCGCACGTGCTCTTTCGCTGGTGGCGGTACTGGCGACGGCCGGCTGCGGCGTGTTCGGCTCCACCGGCACGGACAGCCCGGCGCCACTGGAGCGGACCACGCTGCGAGTCGGCGTCGGCAGCGCGATCGACACCGCGCCGCTGCGGATCGCCGTCGCGGACGGGAAGTTCGGTCAGGCCGGACTGCACGTCGAACTCGTCGACGTCGGCGCGGACGACGCGTTGCCGAAGCTGTCCTCCGGCGAACTCGACGTCGCGTTCGCCAGTGACGTCTCGATGTTCCGCGCCGCCGCCGGTGGCGCTTCGCTGCAGTTGCAGGGCGAGGCCTACACGTCCGGCCCGAACACGATGGCACTGGTGACGCTGCCCGACTCCGACTACACCGTGCCGACCGGGAAGAAGTCGCCGAAGATCGCGGTGAACATGCTCGACGACGTCGGTGCCCTCATCGCGAAATCGGTGCTGGGCACCGCGGGCGCCGACGTCACCAAGGTGCAGCTCAAGCAGATCGCGTTCGACCAGATGCCGCAGGCCCTGCAGGCCGGGACCGTCGACGCGGCCTGGATGGTGGAGCCGTACATCACCCGCGCGGAGAAGGAACTCGGCGCGCACATCCTCGCCGACGGCGACCGCGGCGCGACCCTCGCGTTCCCGATGTCGGCATACGCGTCCTCGGGAATCTTCGCGCAGACGAACCCTCGTACGCTCGCGACGTTCCGCAAGGTACTCGGCCAGGCGCAGGCCGACGCGTCCGATCCCGCGCACGTCCGCGAAGCACTGCCGCGGTTTTCCACCATCGACCCGACCACGGCCGCGCTGATCTCGCTCGGCAGCTATCCGGTGGCGCTCAACGGCATCCGGCTGCAGCGGGTCGCCGACCTGATGCACAACTCGGGCGCGCTCGCGAACCGCCTGGACGTCCAGACGTTGTTGCCCCGCCAAGACGGCTAGATGTTCTGGCCCGCTGGGCGCAGGCAGACGGTGCGGGCGGGCGGGCCCGCGTAGACGAGCGCGTCTTCCTCGGCGCCGCAACTGCTCTCCGAACCGGAACCGAAATGCACGGTCGCGCGGGCCTTCGCGGTCGGGTCGGTGCAGCTGACCTTGCTGATGTGCACGTCGTCGTCGAGTTCGCTCAGGCATTCGCCGGAGGACACGTTGAGCGCCAGGCACAACGTCTTCGAAGCGGTCTTGCTCCGGGACGTGCCGTAGATCTGGAACCGCAGGTAGTCCCCACCGCGGCAGGTGGACGCCCCGTTGACGACGTTGTCGACCTTGTACGTCGCGCGTTGCTCCGAACAGGCGACACCGTGGTAGGCCTGCTGCCCGCGGGACTCGTCGGTCAGGTAGAGGCAGCTGCCCGCGACCGGCGACGAGGACAACCTGGCCAGCGCCGCGACGCCGAACGCGGCACCCGAACCGATGCCGAGCGCGACGACCAGGCCTGCGCCGATCAGGACCTTCGTCCGCGTGCTGGTCGCCCGCGGTGCCTGGGCGGCCATGGGCGCCGTTCCCGGCGCGGCCGGGTATTCCGGCGCGGCCGGGTATTCCGGCGGCTGGAACGGATTGTCATCGGGCGTCGGTGTCGTCAACGGTCTCCCTCCCTGTGCGTTCATCCTCCCACCAGCGGGCCACTGGCGGGAGCGCGGCTCGTGGAACGTATAAAGGGTGGTGTGACTGATGGCCCATTGATCGTCCAGTCCGACAAGACCGTGCTGCTCGAAGTCGACCACGCGATGGCCGACGACGCGCGGATCGCCATCGCGCCCTTCGCCGAGCTCGAACGGGCGCCCGAACACGTGCACACCTACCGGATCACGCCGCTCGCGCTGTGGAACGCGCGCGCGGCGGGCCACGACGCCGAGCAGGTCGTCGACGCGCTGACGACGTATTCGCGCTTCCCGGTGCCCCAGCCACTGCTCATCGACATCGTCGACACGATGGGCCGCTTCGGGCGGCTGCAGATCGCCAATCACCCCGCGCACGGGCTGGTGATGACGACGACGGACCGCGCGGTGCTCGAGGAAATCCTCCGGCACAAGAAGATCAGCCCGATGCTGGGCGCGCGGATCGACCAGGACACCGTGGTCGTGCACCCGTCCGAACGCGGACGGCTCAAGCAGATGCTGCTCAAGGTCGGCTGGCCCGCCGAAGACGTCGCGGGCTACGTCGACGGCGAGGCGCATCCGATCGCGCTCGACGAAACCGGCTGGGAACTGCGTGACTACCAGCGCCGGGCCGCGGAGGCGTTCTGGGCGGGCGGCTCCGGCGTCGTCGTGCTGCCGTGTGGCGCGGGGAAGACATTGGTCGGCGCGGCCGCGATGGCGAAGGCCCAGGCGACGACGCTGATCCTGGTGACGAACACGGTCGCGGGGCGGCAGTGGAAGCGGGAGCTGGTCGCGCGGACGTCGCTGACCGAGGACGAGATCGGCGAGTACTCCGGGGAGAAGAAGGAGATCCGGCCGGTCACGATCGCGACGTACCAGGTGATCACACGCAAGACCAAGGGCGAGTACAAGCATCTGGAGCTGTTCGACTCGCGGGACTGGGGCCTCGTGGTCTACGACGAGGTGCACCTGCTGCCCGCGCCGGTGTTCCGGATGACGGCGGACCTGCAGTCGCGGCGCCGGCTGGGACTGACGGCGACGCTGGTGCGCGAGGACGGGCGCGAGGGCGACGTCTTCTCGTTGATCGGGCCGAAGCGGTACGACGTCCCGTGGCGCGACATCGAGGCGCAGGGCTGGATCGCGCCCGCCGAATGCACCGAGGTGCGCGTGACGCTCACGGACGCCGAGCGCCTGGCGTACGCGACGGCGGAAACCGAGGAACGCTACAAGCTCGCCGCCACGGCAGGCACGAAGACACCGGTGATCAAGTCCATTGTGGACCGTCATGCCGGCGAGCCGACACTGGTGATCGGGGCGTATCTGGACCAGCTGGAGATGCTGGGCGACGAACTCGACGCGCCGGTGATCCAGGGCGCGACGAAGAACCGCGAGCGCGAGGAGCTTTTCGACGCCTTCCGCCGCGGGGAGCTGCGGACCTTGGTGGTGTCGAAGGTCGCGAACTTCTCGATCGACCTGCCCGAGGCGTCGGTGGCCATCCAGATCTCGGGGACGTTCGGGTCGCGTCAGGAGGAGGCGCAGCGGCTGGGCCGGTTGCTGCGTCCCAAGGGCGACGGGCGGCAGGCGCATTTCTACTCCGTGGTCGCGCGGGACACCGTCGACACGGAGTACGCGGCGCATCGGCAGCGGTTCCTGGCGGAGCAGGGATACGCGTATCGGATCGTCGACGCGGACGATCTGCTTCGACCGCTGTAGCGGTTCTCGTTCTTCCGTGAAGGACTCCTTACCGGCGCTCAGTGCCGGTAAGGAGTCCTTCACGGCTTTGGGCTGCCTCTGGGGCGGAGTCGGCGTGCCGAGGGACGCTCTGGGTGCGTTGAGTGCGACGAGGGCGTCCCTCGGTGCGGTAAGCGCACCGAAGGCGTCCCTCGGCACCCCCGGGTTGTCCACAACCACCTCGGCTGTCCACAGATTCGCCGCGCCCCCCGTTTTCGTCGCCCCTCATCGATAGACTGTTATCGGGGTCGCCCCCCAGGGTGGGAGGGGGCCTGCACGCACTGGGGTGAGTCGCGGCAGGGGCGCTGAACTGGGATTTTGGGAAGCCACCAATCGGGGGAGTGAAACTGTCGGTGGTTCGAACTAGTGTTCGTATCGGCAGCGCAAGCCGAACACCAGTTCGAGGGGAAGTCATGACCATCGCACCGATCCGCCCCGGCAGCGGGGCACCACCGGTCCAGACCCTGCCGCCCGGCCACTGGCACGGCCGCATCTGGGTGTCGGACACACCGCTGACGCGGCCGGAGCGGTATCTCGGCTGCGTCGCCGAGTTCGAGCGGTCGGGGTTGTGGCCGGTGCTGATCCCGCACGATCAGCGGTTCGCCGCCAACGGCGAGGACTGGATCGACGATCGCGGCAGGCTCGCGCCCGCGGAGCACCGCGTCGCCTCGGCGGATCCGGAGGCGGTGCTGGCCCGCTGGTGGGACGGGTCCTGCTGCGACGGCGCCTGCCTGCGCCCGTTCGGCACCCGCTTCCCCGGTCTGGCTAGGCGAACGGCGCGCAAGTCCGATCCGCTGGCCGAGGCGGGCAACACCGGATCGGTGCTCGCCGCGCGCGGGCAGCACCGGCTCGGCCTGGTCCAGGCCGAGCGGCCCGCCGACATCCCGGCGCTGCTCGGCTGGACCGGGATGATCAAGTCGACCGATCAGGTCGCCGAACTGTCCGCGGTGCTGCGCAGCTGGGAAGAGCGATTCGGCGCGACGCTGATCGTCCTCGGCTTCGACTCGCTGGAGCTGTCGGTCGCGGCACCACCTCGCACGCAGGCGCGAGCGCTCACCGTCGCCGCCGAGCACCGCGCGTTCAGCCTGCCCACGTTCACCGGCCAGCCGGGCACTCTCCGCGAGTACGCGGCAGGCCTGGTCCGCGCGCGACACTGGAGGTTCTCCTGGGCCTGACCACCCGTTCCACCCGCGTGTCCGTGACTCCGGGACTGATGTCAGGACGTGTGTCCGGTTTTCCGGTACACCCGTCCTTGATCCACTCGCGCCGCCGGGCACCGCATGCCTTCCGGAGCAAACCCATCGCCTGGGCAGCCCGCCACAGGTGCCATCACCAACGCCTGCGCGCCCGGCGCCGCGGGTGAGCACCCCGGAAAACCCCACCGGAGACAGGAGCAGAACGATGATCGGCACCGCACCCCGAACGGTCCAGACCAGCACCTCGGACTCACCCGATCGATGGGATGTCCATGCCTCGCCGTGATCAACTTCGCCCGTGCCCACCGTCGAAAGGCCGAAGCTGACGTTCGACAGTCAGCGGACAGTGAGCGGCTTCGTGTTGAGTAAGGACGCGGGGGCGGGTGGCCTGCGTGTTGTGACTGGGGGTCGACACGCGGGTCGCCCGCGGCAGGCTCCCCCGCCCGGTCAGGCTCCACCCGATCAGACTGCGCCCAATCAGACTGCGCCCCGGTCAGGCAGTCGCACCGACGAGCGCCGCGAGCTTGGCGCGCACGTCGTCGGCGTCCGGATGGCCGAGTTCGGTGAGCAACCGGACCGAACGCAGCCAGCAGTCCCTGGCCTCCGCTCTCGCCCCGTGCCGCAGGTGGTGGGAGCCGAGCTGGGCCAGTACGTCCGCCGCCTCGTACTGCTCGCCCATCGTGAAGAACATGTCGACGGCCCGCCGCATGCACGCGATGCCCTCGTCGTACTTGCCGAGGCCGATCAACGCGGTCCCACGGGTGTGCAACGAAAACCGGCCGTCCTCGGGCCTGCCGTTCGGCCGCTCGATCGCCAGCGCGGTGTCCGCCAGCTCCAGCGCCTGCCCGTGGTCGCCCATCGACGTGCAGATGTCGCCGAGCGCCCGCAGCACACTGGCCTCGAACCCACGGAGACCGAGGCTCCGCACGATCCGCAATGCCTCGACGCCGTGCTCGTACGCCCACGGGAGATCGTCGAGGTTGTGCGCGGCCATCGCCAGGTTGTACTGCGCCCGCGCCTGCCCTTCGGCGGAGCCGAGCTCGCGCTGGATCGCCAGCACCTGTTCCAGATAGCGCCGCGATTCCGCGTAGTCCCTGGCGACTCCGTTGACGACGCCGAGCCCGCTGAGGATGCCCGCCTCGCCCGGCCGGTTCCGCTCCGCCCGCGCCGCCTGGAGCGCGACCTCGAACACCGCCCGCCAGTCGTCGAGCCGGGCTTTCGCGGCGAAGTAGGACTGCGCGAGCCAGGCGAGCTGCCAGCACGAGCCGTACAACCGGAGGTCACAGGCCAGGTGCACGGCCGCGATAAGGTTCCCGCATTCGTCCCCGAACCAGTCCAGCGCTTCGTGGTAGTCACCGAACTCGAGCCCGCCGGCCCCGTCCGCGTCGAGCAACCGGTAGTACCGCTCCGGGCGCATCGCGTGCGACGCGTTGAACGCCGAGGCCAGATACCAGCCGACGAGCCGGGTGAGCGCGGCCGTCCGCGTCTCGCTGGTATCGACACTGCGCGAGACTTCGGCGGCGTAGGCCCGGATCAGGTCGTGGAACTGGTACCGGCCGGGACGCGGTTCGGAAAGCAGATGCGCCGAGGTCAGCATGCCCAGCAGCAGCCGGGCCCGCGCCGGGTCGAGGCCCGCGATGGCGGCCGCCGCCGGCGCGGTGAAATCGACCGCCGTGGACGTCCCGAGCAGCCGCAGCAGACACGCCGCCTCGGGTTCCAGCGCCTGGTAGGAGTACGAAAACACCGAGCGGACGTTCGTCTCGTCGCCGTCCGAGAGGTCGAACGACCCCAGCCGGTCCGGCTCGCGTTCGACCGCGGCGACGAACTCGCCCAGCGGCAGGTCCGGGAACTGTCCCGCCCGCACGGCGAGGATGCGGATCGCCAGCGGCAGGCCACCGCAGTGCCGCACGAACCGCTCGGTCGCGGCCGGATCCGCGCTCGTCCGGTCCAGGCCGATCGTAGAGGCCAGCAACGCGACGGCGTCCTGTTCGTCCAGTTCCTCCAGTGCGATCCGCCGCGCGCCGTAGGTCGCGACGAGCGCGCGCAGCTGCCAGCGGCTGGTCACCAGCACCAGGCAGCCCGGCCCCGGCAGCAGCGGCCGCACCTGCTCGGTGCTGTTCGCGTTGTCGAGCAGGATCATCAGCCTGCGGCCCGCGCTGTGCGTCCGCCACAGCGCGGCGCGATCGTCGAGCCCGCACGGGAGTTCGTCGGCCGGGACGCCGACAGCGGTGAGCATCGTCTGCAGCGCGGCGAGCGGCTCGACGGGGTCACCGGGGCCGTAGCCACGTAGGTTGAGATACACCTGGCCGCCGGGAAAGCGCTCGCTGATCTCGTGCGCGAAGTGCACGGCGAGCGTGGTCTTGCCGATGCCACCCATCCCCTCGATGGACGCGATCGGCGTCGACGTGCCCGCGTCCAGCGCCTCCGGCATCAAGGCGTGCAGCGCCTTGAGATCGCTTTCCCGGCCGGAGAACGCACGCAGGTCCGCGGGGAGCTGGCGAGGCACCAGCGGCTCCGCGGCGATCAGGTAGTGCGCGGGCTGAAGGCCGATGACCTCCTCGTCCTCGCCGGTCAGGATCACCTGACGGGTGCGCTGCAACGACGCGCCGGGGTCGAGGCCGAGTTCCTCGGCGAGGACGGAGCTGATGCGGTCGTACACCTCGAGCGCCTCGGCCCGCCTGCCCGAGCGGTACAACGCGATCATGAGCTGCTCGTGCAGCCGCTCACGCAGCGGGTTCTCCCGAGTGATGCGGCTCAGCGCGAGGATCAGCGTGCCGTACTCGCCGACCGCGATCACCGCGTCGGCCCACTGCTCGCGCACCCGCAAGCGTTCCTCGGTGAGCTGGCCCGCTTCGTCGCGGTGCAGCGCCTCCGACTCGACGTTCTGCAGCGCGGGCCCGCGCCACTGGGCGAGCGCGTCGGCGTAGTGGACGACAGCCTGCCGGAGTTCGCCGCGCTCCACGGCGGTCTTCCCGCGGTCGGCCAGTGTGCGAAACCGGCTCAGATCGAGCGCGCTCTCGTCGACTTCGATGAGGTAGCCGCCGCGTTCGGTGTGCACCGTCACCTGGTCGCCGAGCGCGCGGCGCAGCCGCAGGACGTAGGTCTGCAACGCGCCCTTGGACCGGCGGCGGTCGTCGTCCCACAGCCACCGGCCGAGCTCGTCGACCGAGACGACCTGGTTGGCCCGCAGCAGGAGCCCGGCCAGCACGATGAGCGGCCTGCTGCCTCCCAGCTGCAGCGGCCGCCCCTCGGCCAAGACCTCGGCCGGACCCAGCACACGGAAATCGAGGCCCACGATCGTCATTCTGTCGGGAATCCTGCCGTCAAGCACGCGTTTCCCGCCGTTCATCCCGGGTGGCATGATCGGCGGCGATGAAGGTCTACGCGATCCCGTTGCGCAATCGCTTCCGCGGCATCACGGTCCGTGAGGGCGTGCTGCTGCGCGGCTCCGCCGGCTGGGGCGAGTTCTGTCCGTTCGCCGACTACTCCGACGCCGAAAGCGTTCCCTGGCTCACCGCCGCACTGGAGGCGAGCGAGCACGGCTGGCCGTCGCCGGTGCGCGAACGGATCGAGATCAACACCACGGTGCCGGTGGTGAGCCCGGAAAAGGCCCACGCACTCGTCCGCGCCTCCGGCTGCCGCACCGCGAAGGTGAAGGTCGCGGACCCCCGGTCTTCACTGGCCGACGACTGCGCGCGGGTCGAAGCCGTCCGCGACGCGCTCGGCCCGTCCGGCGCGGTCCGGATCGACGCCAACACCGCCTGGGACGTCGCGACCGCCGTCCACGCGATCAAGGCGCTGGACAAAGCGGCCGCGGGTCTGGAGTACGCCGAACAGCCCTGCGCGACACTCGACGAACTCGCCGACGTACGCCGCCGCGTCGAGGTCCGGATCGCGGCCGACGAGTCGATCAGGCGCGCGGAGGATCCGCTGAAGGTGGCGGTGGCCGGAGCAGCCGACATCGCGGTGCTGAAGGTGGCGCCGCTGGGGGGTGTCCGGCGCGCGCTGGAAGTCGCCGAGTCCTGCGGACTGCCCTGCGTGGTGTCGTCCGCAGTGGACACCAGCATCGGGCTGGCCGCGGGGCTGGCACTCGCCGGCGCCCTGCCCGAACTCGACTTCGCGTGCGGCCTGGGCACGATTTCCTTGCTGGAAGGCGATGTCAGCACCGCATCACTGTCCCCTGTGGACGGTTACCTGCCGGTGCCCCGGCGGGCGCCGGAACCGGACCTCGCCGATTCCGGCGCCGTCGCCGCCTCGCCGGAGGTCGAGGCCGCCTGGCTCGACCGCCTCGCCCGCGTCCGCGCCCTGAGCTGAAGGGGACTTTTGTCTCGTAGGACGCACTGAAGGGGACTTTCCTCGCATCGCATGCGAC
>NZ_JBHYJW010000040.1:0-25276 GCF_042741125.1 Amycolatopsis sp. NPDC058986
CTCTCTCACACGATCATGGGACCTAGACACTCACATGATCAACAAGAGCCGTGCCCGCCCTGCAACCAACCCCAAAAGACTTTGCCGGAACCCTGGGTGCTCAGGCCGGGCGGGACCTACCTCGCCCAGCACGTCGGCGGGCCCTCGGCCGCGGAGCTGACCGAGTTCATGATGGGTTCCTGCCCGCCCTCGGACCCCGCGGATCCGACCTTCGGTGCCGAAGGGGCCAAGGCCGCCGCCGAGGCCGCGGGCCTGACCGTGACCGACCTGCGGACCGCCGTCCGCCGGGTGGAGTTCTTCGACATCGCCGCCGTGGTCCTCTACCTGCGCAAGGTGATCTGGATCGTGCCGGGCTTCGACGCCGAGCGGTATCGCGAACGGCTCGCCGCGCTGCACGAGCGGATCGTCGCCGACGGCGTCTGGACCATGGCCCACCACCGCTTCCTGATCGAGGCCCGCAAGCTATGAGACACGCGAGATCTCCATCCAGACACGCGAAACCTCCGTCCAGACACGTGAGATCCCCATTCGGACACGTGAGATCCCCATTCGCGCGCGGGACCGCCGGGGGCGTGCTGGGCGATCTCACGTGCTCGGGTGGAGATTTCCTGTGATCAGACGGAGATCTCACGTGATCGGGCGGGAGATCCGGCGGTCGATCTCGCGGATCACGGCCAGGCCGCCGGTGGTGAGATTCGAGAGCATCACCACGTCGAGGCCGAGCGCCGGGTAGTGTCGCGCCAGGGAGCACGCCCCGGTGTTGCCGCCGTCCTTGTAGTAGTTCCATACGCTGCCGTCGGCGTCGAGGGTGAACTCGAGGCCGAAGCCGTACCAGACGTCGCCGTCGGGGTTTTCGTCGTGGCGGACCTGTGGAGTGAGGAACTGCGCGGTGCGTTCGGCGGACAGCAGCTCGCCGCCGCGCACGGCGCGCAGGAACCGCACGAGATCGTCCACAGTGGAGTGTGCGCCGCCGTCGGGCGAGCCGATGGGCGGATAGCTGAAGATGTTCTGCCGCCAGCCGGTGATCCTGCCTTCCGCGTCGACGACCGGGTCCCAGCCCTCGGCGACGTCCGGCGCGGGATCACGCCGGTCGAAGAAGTCCGAGTCCGCCATGCCCGCACGGGCGAACACGACGTCGCGGATGTGCTCGCGGTACTCGGTTCCGGTGATCTCCTCGATCGCCATGCCCACGAGCAGGTACCCCGAGTTGCAGTACCGGCAGCTTTCGCCGGGCGCGAAATTCGGCTCCTTGCCAGCGAAATTGGGCAGATGATCACGCGTTCGCGTGACCGTGTACACCGGCTTTTCGAGCCACAGCGCCTCGTAGCTCTCCCCCGCCTCTTCGTCCGCGTCGTCGGCGATGCCGGAGGTGTGCGTGAGCAGGTGCCGCACGGTCACATGGGGCGAAATCGCCGTCCCGGCCAGATCGACGAGATCGGTGATCGGCGCGTCGAGATCCAACCGTCCCTCGTCGACCAGCCGCAGCGCGGCCACCGAGGTGAAGAGCTTGGTCACCGACGCGGTGTCGAACCGGGTGGCGAGCGTGTTCGGCACCCGCCAGCGACGGCTCGCCCACCCGTAGGAACCCGAGAACACCGTCTCGTCGCCGCGGCGGATCAGCACCACGCCGGAGAAAAGGTCGGCTGCGGCGCGAGCGGCTAGCCAGGCATCGAGACCGGTGAACGACATGCGCCGACAGTAGCGGCGCACGCCGTTCCCGTCCGCTGGAATACGCCCGGACACACGAGCTGCCGGTCACGATCTGACTGTCCGAAAAGGACGATCAGCCGACGTCGTGCCCGCGCTCGCGGGCGGCGTCGAGCAGATCGTCCCTGGCCCGCGCGACCCGGGAGCGCACGGTGCCGACCGGGCATCCGCAGACGTCGGCGACCTCGGCGTAGCTCAGCCCGAGGACCTGGGTCAGCACGAGCACCTCGCGCCGTTCCGGGTCCAGGCCGTCGAGCAGCATCCGCAGCTCGACGAGGTCCTCGAACCCGGCCGCCGCGGTGCGGGCGCTCCGGCGTTCCGCGGCGCTCTCCCAGTCCGTGTCGGCGATCCTCGGCCGGGCCCCCGCCGAACGCAGCTGGTCGACGACGACGCGGCGGGCGATGGACAGCAGCCAGGTCCGCGACGACGAGCGCCCGGCGAACCGGCGCAGGCTGCCGAAGGCCCGGAGGTAGGTCTCCTGGGTGAGGTCGTCGGCGGAACCGGCGTCGGCGAGGTGAGCGAGGAAGCGCCAGACGTCGGCCTGGGTGGCCCGCACCCATTCCTCCAGCGCACGCCGGTCCCCGCGGCCGGCGGCGAGCGCCAGCGCGGTGGTCCGTTCGTCGTCTTCGCTGCTGCGCGCACCGGGCATGGACTGAAAATAGCAGCGACGCGGAAGACAGCGGGAACCACGCGGCTCCGGCGTCCGACTACTGGGAGGTGAGGTGCGAAGAATGCCGTGAAGGGCTGTCGGCGAGGATCGACGGCGAGACCGAACCAGGCCCGCCCGGGGCCGTCGACCGCCACCTGGCCGGGTGCGTGGCGTGCCGGACGTGGTTCGCCGACGCCGAACGCCTGAACCGCGGCCTGTTGCTGCGCCCGGCCCCGCCGGTTCCGGACCTCACCGCGGCCATCCTCGACCGGGCCCCCGCGCCGAGCGGGGAGGGCTGGCCGCTGCGGATCGCGCTGGGCGTGGTCGCGGTGGCCCAGCTCGCGCTGGCGTTCGCCCAGCTGCTCGGCAGCGGAGACGCGCATCACCTGAACGACCCGGTCCAGCTGGCCGGGCACCTCGCGCACGAGAGCGGCGCGTGGAACCTCGCGGTGGGCGTCGGCCTCCTGTGGGCCACCTTCCGGCCGAAGACGGCGTCGGGCCAGTTGCCGCTGCTCACCGGCTTCGTCGTGGTTCTGTTCGGGGTGTCCACCGGCGACCTGTTCGCCGGTCAGGTCACCGCGGGCCGGGTCCTCACGCACACGCTGGTGGTGCTCGGGCTCGCCCTGCTCTACGCCGTGCACCGGCAGCATCGCGACCGGCACAGCCCCCTGCCCGCGGTGGTCTCCGACGGCGCGGGCGGCGCCGACGTCTCCGCGACGGAGACCGCCGGGCCGGTGACGCGCCCCCGCCTCCGGCCCGGTTCCCGCCGCCACGCCAGCGGCCGCCACGCCGCCTGACTCAGCCGAACTTGGTCTTCGGCCGCTCCTGCAGGACCCCGTCGACGTAGACGTCCACGCGTTCGTCGGTGAAGGCGATCAGGCCCGCGATCCGGGCGCTTTCCGGCAGAGGCACCGGATAGCTCCAGGCCAGATCCGTGTGCAGCTCGCCACCGGCCCTTACCGACCAGTACTCGGCCGCGCCCTTGTAAGGGCAGTGCGTCACGGTGCCGGTGTGTTCGAGCAGGTCGAGCCGGATGTCCGTCCTGGGCAGGTAGTACCGGGTCGGCAGGCCGGTCTCGAACAGCAGCGACGGGCGCACGGTGTTCGCCACGGTCACCCCGCCGACCTCGATCCGGACGTGCCGGGAGCTCGGCAGGATGTCCACCCGCACCCCGGGGTCCCGTGGATGGGTGAAGATCTCCTCGTTCTCCTCGAACCACGCGTCCATCGCGCCGAACTCGAGCCGGATGTGGCCGCGGAGTTCGGGAATCGGGGAATCCGGATACTCCAGCGCGGCGTCCACCGCTTCGGCGCCGCCTGCGCTTATCGTCGAAAGAACACCCTCTCCGCGGCTCGGCGAACGCACCGTGTTCCCGGAGGAGGTGAGCAACGCGGTCACGACGTCGGCACGAGGGAAGTAATACGTTGGGTAGTAAGGAACTTCCCACACCAGCAGCGGGTGGACGGTATCCGCCACCACCTGCCCGCCGAGGTAGGCCCGGACCCGTTTCGCCCCTGGTGCCACGCGGACCCGGCCGCGTCCCGCCGTGCTCATACCGCGTTCAACGACGCGCCGGGAGTGTCTGTTCCCTCACCCGGCCCCTGCCGAAAGGAAGGGTTCTTACCCAAGCCGCGGTCCGGCCGGATAACTTGGCAGTACCCATACCTTCGACAGGAAGCGGGCTCTGGTGGTTGGCGTAGACACTCCGCCGGTCGGCACGCCCGCCGGGATGCGCAAGATCAACCAGCGGGCGGTGCTGGATCTGCTGCGCCGCGGCGGACCGGCGACCCGGCCCCAGGTGGCCAAGGACACCGGGCTGTCCAAGCCGACGGTGAGCCAGGCGCTGCTGGCGCTCGAAGCCGCGGGACTGGCGCGCCCGACCGGGCACACCTCCACCGGCACCGGCCGGTCCGCGGTGCTCTACGAAGCGGATCCGACCGCGGGTTACGTACTGGGCGTGGACATCGGCCGCGAACACATCCGGGTGGCCGTGTCGGACCTGGGCCGGACGACGGTCGCGCGGCGGGACGAGCGGAACACCGCCCGTTCGGGCAACGCGCTCGTGTCGGCGGTCGGCAAGATCGCGGCCGACACGATCTCCGACGCGGGCCTGGCCCCCGGCGACATCGTGGTGCGCGTGCTCGGCTCGCCGGGTGTCGCCGATCCGGCGCGGCGCTGCTTCCGGCACGCGCCGAACCTGCCCGGCTGGGGACGCGCCGGGCTGCTCGACGACCTCGAGGCCGTGCTCGGCCCCGAGCTGATGGTGGAGAACGACGCGAATCTCACCGCCGTCGGCGAATGGGAGAGCGGCGCGGCCCGCGGCGCGTCGGTGTTCGGCTGCATCACGATCGGCACCGGTGTCGGCATGGGCATGATGGTCGACGGTCAGGTCTTCCGCGGCGCCACCGGCGCGGCCGGGGAGATCGGCTACCTCCCGTACGGGCAGCTCCGTTCGGCCGACGAACCGGGCGAGCCGCCCGCGCGCGGTCATCTGGAGGAGGCCACGGCCGCCCAGTCCGTCGTGCGCGGGGCGCGGGAACTCGGCCTGGGATCGGCGAAGTCGGCTCGCGAGGTGTTCCGCCTCGCCCGCGAGGGCGACGAGCTGGCGCAGCGGGCGGTCGAGGCGGAAGCCGATCGGCTGGCCTACACCGTGGCGTCCGTCGCGGCCGTGATCGACCCCGAGCTGATCGTGCTCGGCGGCGGCATGGGCACGGCGGCGGATCTGCTGCTGGAGCCGATCGACCGGGCGCTGCGCGCGTTCACCCCGCTCGTCCCGGCCGTCGTCCAGGGCGAGCTCGGCGACGACGGTGTGCTCGCCGGTGCGATCAGCGTCGGGCTCCGCGCCGCCGAGGGCCTGGTGTTCGAACGACGCGTCGGCGCCGCCTGATCCCCGTCAGCCCGCCGCCCGCCAGGCCCGGCCGCCGGTCCCTGCCGAGCAGCTGAGCCGCCACGGTGTCAGCCGCAGCACGCGGATCGCCGGGTCCCGGTGGTCGCGCGCGCCGAGGATCTTCGGGTCGTAGCCGAGTGGTTCCGGCGCGGCGGCGAAGAGGTTCCAGACGTGCTCGCGGACGGGCTCGTCGTCGAGCAGCTCCGCCGCGCACTCGGCGACAGCGACCTCGTGCGCGGGGTCCCAGTACGAGCAGGAGACGAACGGCGTCCGCCCCAGATGGGCCAGTTTCAGCGGGGTCGGCCGGGTGAAGACGAAGCCCGTCACGGTGTCGCCGGCGCGTTCCCAGATCGGGTGCACGACCCGCGACCGCGGGCGCCCGCGCCGATCGACCGTCACCAGCGTGCACCACACGATCCGGTGCGCGACCCGGACGAACTCGTCGAGCAGGTCACCGGGCGGCGTGCTAGATTCCACAACCATGGTTGTGCATCCTACGGCACCCGAGCTGGACCTGTCACTCGCCGCCTTGTTCGCCGGCTGGACGATGACCGGCGAACTCCGGCGAAGGCTGACCGCGCAAGGATTCGAGGACCTGCGGTTCAACGACGGCGTGGTGTTCCAGCACGTGCTCGCCGCCCCCCTGTCGATCTCGTCCCTCGCCGAACGGATGGGCGTGACGCAGCAAGCCGCTTCGAAAGCCGCAGCCGACCTCGAACGGCGTGGGCTGCTTCGCCGCGAGCCCGATCCCCAGGACGCTCGGACACGCCTGCTGCACCTCACCGAGCACGCACGCAGGGCGGTCGAGGAGACTCGCACACTGAGGAAGTCGCTCCAGGACGAACTGATCGACGAATTCGGCGAGGCACGAGTCACCGACGCACAAGCTCTCCTCACGGCGATCATCAGCCGTTTCGGCGGCGAGGACGCCGTCCGCAACCGGCGCGTCCGCCCGCCGCTCTAGCCGCTCCGGCGGCTCACTGTCCGAAGTGGATGATGCTGTGAAGGACGCTTTCAGTGCGTTGGCCGCGCTGAAGGACGCCTTCAGTGCAGCGAGTGCATCGAAGGCGTCCTTCAGCACCCGCCCGGCGAACCGGGATCAGGCCGCGATGATCAGGCAGGTGCTGGACGCGGTCGCCAGCACCCGGCCCGCCGCGTCCCGGATGTCCCCCTCGGCGAACGCGACCCGCGACCCGGCCTTGACGACCCAGCCGTGCGCGCGGATCTCCCCCATCCCGGCGTGGATCGCGCGCACGAAGTTGACCTTCAGCTCGACCGAGGTGTAGCCGACCCCGGCGGGCAGCGTCGAATGCACCGCGCACGCGACCGCGGAATCCAGCATCGTGGCCGCCACCCCGCCGTGCACCGAGCCGATCGGGTTGTACAGCGACTCGTCCGGCTCGGCGGCCAGGACGATGTCTCCCTCGGTGACACTGACCCACCGCAGCCCGAAGTGGGCGGAGATCGGTGGTGGCGGCACCCGCCCCTCCGCGATCCCGCGCAGATAGTCCACTCCGGACAGTTTCGCGGCGAGTCCGGCCATGGGCAGCGGATCCCGCCACGCGATGGTCTTTTCCCGCAGCTGCCCCACGTTCACGTCTTCGACGGTCATGCCGCCTCCACTCACCGAGGTCACTAGGACGATCGTCCTATCAGTCACCCCAGCACAGGACGATCGTCCTAGTCAAGGACTAGACTGGGAACGTGCCCGACACCACGACCCGCGAGCGGATGATCTCGACGGCGATGACCCTGTTCCGCCGCGAGGGCTACACGGCGACGTCCTGGCGGCGACTGGTCGAGGAGGCCGGGACGCCCTGGGGTTCGGCGTATCACCACTTCCCCGGCGGCAAGGAACAGCTCGGGGTCGCCGCGGTCGAGCTGGGCACCGGGATCGTGGCCAAAACCGTACGGCGCGGCTTCGAACGCACCGAGACCGCCGAGGACGCGATCCGCTGGTGGTACCGCAAGGCCGGGCAGGCGCTGGCCGCCGACGAATACCGCGGCGGCTGCCCGCTCGCCACGGTCTCACTGGAGATGGCCAACGTCTCCCCCGCGCTCACCGAGGCGTGCCGCAAGGCGTTCGACACCTGGCACACCCTGCTGGCCGAGTTGCTCGCCGAACGCGGATACGACGCCGAGCGGGCGACGGACCTCGCCTTCGCCGCGGTGGAACTCCTGGAGGGCGCGCTGCTGCTCTGCCGCGTCCGCCGGTCGGTGGCCCCGCTCGACCGCGCGGCCACGCATTTCGCCACGCTGGCCCAGGCCGCCTGAACTGGTCCGGCCGCGGCCGGGCTGCCATCATCGGCGCGTGAGCACCGAGCCCGGCCCCCGCCTCATCGACCCCGACCGTGTCGCCGCGGCCGTCGCCGGGCTGGGCGACCGCGCGGTGATCGACGAGTGGGCACGGCGGTTCTCGGTCGTCGCCGATCCGTCCCGGCTCGCGCTGCTGGTGTCCATCCACTACGCCCGCGAGATCAGCGTCACCGACCTCGCGGCGGTGACCGGGATGAGCGACACCGCCGTTTCGCAGGCGCTGCGGCTGCTGCGCGCGCACGGGCTCGTCGCCGCCCAGCGCACCGGGCGGGTGGTGCGGTACCGGCTCGCCGACGAGGACGTGCACGAACTGATCCACCGTGTCCGGCCGCATCCCGCCGAGACACCGTGAACACCGGCGAGACCGGGTGATGCCCGGTACCGTCGCAGACATGCTCGGACTGCCGGAGACCATCACCGCCTGTCTGTTCGACCTCGACGGCGTCCTGACCGGGACGGCCGTGCTCCACCGCGAGGCGTGGAAGCGGACGTTCGACGAGTTCCTGCGGGAACGCGACGGCGAGGGTTTCACCCCGTTCACCGACCAGGACTACGCCGCGTATGTCGACGGCAGGCCGCGCGCCGACGGCGTCCGCGAATTCCTGCGATCCCGCGGAATCGAACTCCCCGATGGGCAACCGGACGACGCGAACGACACGGCAACGGTCAACGGCGTCGGCAACCGCAAGAACGAGCTGGTGCTGAAGATCATCGACGAACGCGGGGTGAATCCCTATCCCGGTTCGGTGCGCTATCTGCGGGCCGTCAAGGACGCCGGGCTGCGGATCGCGGTCGTGACGTCCTCGGCCAACGGCGCCAAGGTGCTCGACGCGGCGGACCTGACGCCGTTCGTGGAGGCCAGGATCGACGGCCTGGTGATCGGCCGGGACCACCTGAAGGGCAAGCCGGCGCCGGATTCCTTCCTCGCCGGGGCCAAGGCACTCGACGTCGAACCCACGCACGCGGCGGTGTTCGAGGACGCGCAGTCCGGGGTCCAGGCCGGTCGGGCCGGCGGCTTCGGATTCGTCGTCGGCGTCAACCGCGCGCACCAGGCGGGCGAACTGCGCGCGCACGGTGCCGACGTGGTGGTGGACGATCTCGCCGAATTACTGGAGTCGGAGTGAGTTTTCCTGGACAGGGCACCATGCCGGGACACGGCTACGAATGCGCGCCGTGGGAACTGCGCTGGTGCGGAATGGACGTCGACGCCTTACAGCGCACCGAATCGGCGTTCGCGCTGTCGAACGGGCACATCGGGCTGCGCGGCACGCTCGAAGAGGCCGAACCGCGCGGACTGCCGGGCACTTATCTCAACGGGTTCTACGAGCAGCACGACCTGCCCTATGCCGAGGCCGGGTACGGCTATCCCGAAGAGGGCCAGACCGTCGTGAACGTGACCGACGGCAAGATCATCCGGCTGCTCGTCGAGGACGAACCGCTCGACATGCGCTACGGCACCGCGACCGCGCACGACCGCGTGCTCGACTTCCGCAAGGGCACGCTGACCCGCACCACCGAATGGTCCTCGCCGACCGGGCGCCGGGTCCGCGTGCGCACCGAACGGCTGGTGTCGTTCACGCAGCGCGCGGTGGCGGCGATCCGCTACGAGGTCGAACCGCTGGACGACGACCTCCAGCTGGTGGCGCAGTCGGATCTGCTCGCCAACGAGCCGATCGAATCGGACACCAGGGACCCGCGGGTCGCGGCGGCGCTGGAGTCCCCGCTGGTCTCCCTGTTCAGCCACGCCGAGCAGTACAACGCCGTGCTGGTGCACCAGACCCGGGTGTCCGGGCTGCGGATGGCCGCGGCGATGGACCACAAGATCGAGGTCGACGACGGCGTCCGCACCCGGATCCACGCCGAGGACGACCTGGCCCGGCTCACCGTCGCCGTCGACGTCCCGAAGGGCGGGCGGCTGCGGATCACGAAGTACCTCGCCTACGGCTGGTCGGCGCAGCGGTCCGTCCCGGCGCTGCGCGCGCAGGTCGACGCCGCGCTCGCCGGGGCACGGCAGACCGGCTGGAAGGGCCTGCTCGCCGAGCAGCGGGCGTTCCTCGACGACTTCTGGGCCACCTCGGACATCGAGATCGACGGCGACGCCGAACTCCAGCAGGCGGTCCGGTTCGCGTTGTTCCACCTGCTGCAGGCCGGGGCCCGCGGGGAGAGCAGGGCGATCGCCGGGAAGGGCCTGACCGGGCCGGGCTACGACGGGCATGCCTTCTGGGACACCGAATCCTTCGTGCTGCCGGTGCTGACCTACACGATGCCGGACGCCGCGCGCGACGCGCTCCGCTGGCGACACTCCACAATGGACAAGGCGAAGGAGCGCGCGCACCAGCTCGGGCTGCGCGGCGCGGCGTTCCCGTGGCGGTCCATCAACGGCGCGGAGTGTTCGGCGTACTGGCCGGCGGGCACCGCCGCGTTCCACGTCAGCGCGGACATCGCGGACGCGGTGCTGCGATACCTCGGCGCCACCGGGGACGAGGAGTTCGAGCGGGAGTGCGGTGCCGAACTGCTCGTGGAGACGGCGCGGCTGTGGGCGTCGCTCGGCCACCACGACCGGCACGGCGCGTTCCGCATCGACGGGGTGACCGGGCCGGACGAGTACTCCGCGGTGGCGGACAACAACGTCTACACGAACCTCATGGCCCGGCGGAACCTGCACGGCGCGGTGTGGACCTGTGAACGGCATCCCGACCTCGCCGCCGAGTTCGGCGTGGACGCCCCGGAGATCGACTCGTGGCGCGCCGCCGCCGAGACGATGTACCTGCCCTACGACGCCGACCTCGGCGTGCACCCGCAGTCCGAAGGCTTTCTCGACCACGACGAATGGGACTACGCGGGCACGGACCCCCGGCACTATCCCCTGCTGCTGCACTACCCGTACTTCGACCTGTACCGCAAGCAGGTCGTCAAGCAGGCCGACCTGGTGCTCGCGCTGTACCTCTGCGGGGACTCGTTCAGTCCCGAGGAGAAGGCCCGCAACTTCGCCTACTACGAGGCGCGCACCGTGCGGGACTCCTCGCTCTCGGCGGGCACCCAGGCCGTCGTCGCGGCCGAGGTCGGCCAGCTGGAGCTCGCCTACGACTACCTCGCCGAGGCGGCGCTGACCGATCTGCACGACGTGCACAACAACGTCCGCAACGGCATCCACATGGCGTCGCTGGCCGGGGCGTGGCAGGGCGCCGTCGCCGGGTTCGGCGGGCTGCGCGACCACGGCGGCGACCTGACGTTCGCGCCCCGGCTGCCGCCGCAGCTGAACCGGATCACCTTCCGGCTGTGCTTCCGCGAAACCCGGTTCCAGGTCGAGATCGACCGCGACGAGGCCACCTACCACGTCCTGGCCGGCGAACCGCTCGAACTGTGTCACCACGGCGAGAAGTTCACCGTGACCGCGGAACCGGTACGGCTGCCGATCCCGCCGATCGACCCCGGCGAGCCGCCGGTGCAGCCGATCGGCAGGCAGCCGGTGCGGCGCGACGCCTCCCGGGTCCGCGAGTTCGACCGCTGAGGCTCAGTCCGGCGGCTCGCCGAGCGGTTCGTCGGTGCCGGGCGGCGGATCGACGTCCCGGGTGCGGCCCGGCGTCAGATCCGGGCCCGGCGCGGCAGGGACGTCGCCGGGCAGCTGGGGATCGGGCAGCTTCGGCTGCTTCTCGTCCTCTTCCCCGAAAGGATCGTTCATCTTCTCTGGTTACCCGGTTTTCCGTCCCGGCACCAGTACCGGTGACTAGGCCACCCGGCGCTGGGCGCGCACCGGTTCACCACGCCGGTCGAGCAGGGTGAGCAGCAGGCCGTCCCTGGTCGACCACGGGCAGATGGCCACCTTGCCGCCGGAGACGGTGAGCAGCGCCTCCGCGACGATCGCGCCGGCGAGCGCCTGCCGGGCGCGGACCCGCGAGATCCCGGGCAGCTCGGCCCGGCGGGCCGACGGGAGCGCGGCCAGCCGCGGGATCCACGCGCGGAGGTCCTCCAGCCGCAGCTCGCGTGCCTTTCCGGGCCGGTCGCCCGCGAGCCTGGCGAGCTGGCGCAGCACCTTCGAGCAGCCGACCACGCGGTGATCGGCGATCTCCGGCAGGACGTCGCCGAGCGCCTCGGTGACCTCTTCGAGCGCGTGCTCCCGCAGCGCGCCGGCGCGTTTGCCGGAAACGGGTTCGACGGGCAGCCAGTCGCGGGTCATCGACCGCGCACCCAGCCGCAGCGACCGCGCGAACGCGGCCTGCTCGCCACGGCCCGCGGCCAGTTCGACCGTCCCGCCGCCGATGTCGAGAACCAGCAGCGGCCCGGCGCCGGCACCGTACCAGCGGCGCGCACCGAGGTAGGCCAGTTCGGCTTCCCTGCGACCGGACAGGAACCGCAGCTCGACGCCGGTCTCCTCGGCGATCCGCCGGACCACCTCCCGCGCGTTGCGCGCGTCCCGGATCGAGGACGTCGCCAGCGGGTACACGTCGGTGACCCCGTGCTTGGCGGCCATGGTGATCCCGGCCGACACCGCGGCCGACACCGCCGCGATCCCGCGTTCGGTCAGGCGCCCCGCCGGGTCGAGTTCGCGGTCGAGCCGGAGCCGGGTCTGGTGGGACAGCGCCGGGTCGAGCGGTGTCCCGCCGGGCTCCAGCACCACCAGGCGCGCACTGAACGATCCGACGTCCAGCACGCCCACCGCGGACTTCTCGATCTTCGACGCGATCTTCGGCACAGCCGGGTGCACCTCACTTCCGCTGCGAAATCCTCCGGGGTCGTTCCGTGTCCTGGATTCAACCCCCTGTTCACCTGATATTGGCCGAAATCCCTCACAAGTCACGTGGTTTTGACAACTTTCTGGCGGCGTACCTCCGCCGTGTTATCACCACAGATTACAGACAGGTAACCCGTCCGAGTGAATCCGGGGCGCCGAGGACTCAATTCGGTAACGACATCGGGGTGCCGGAGCGATCACTGGGCATCAGACCGGGGTGGAGCAGCAGGTGAACGTGATCCGACGACCCGAGCGGCGAGGTGAACTCGTCCCGCTGCTCGCCGCGGCGAGCGCCGTCATCGTGGGCCTCGGCGGGATACTGCTCGGCGTCTCGCTCGCACTGACGCCCGCGGCGGTCGGCACCACACCCGTGCCCGCTGGGAATGTCTCGCCCGCAGCCGGTCACCCGGCCGCGAAACCGGCCGCCCTCGAAATCCCGGTGCTGGGCCTGACCAGCGGAAAGCTCGTCGAACTCGGGCACACCGCCGACGGCCGCCGGGAGATGCCGGGCACCGCCGCGGGCGTCGGCTGGTTCGCCGACGGGCCCGCGCCCGGCGACGCCGGAGTCGCCGTCATGGCCGGGAACGCGGGCTTCGGGTACGCGCACGGCGCCTTCGGCAGGCTCGCCATCCTGCTCCCCGGCGACGAGATCACGGTGCGTGACGACACCGGGCAGGCCAGCCGGTTCGTCGTGCGCCGAGTGGCTGATTTCCCGGCGGACGCCCCGGACAGCGCGCTCGTCGCGCCGGATTCGGGTGGCCCCGAACTCCGGCTGATCACCTGCCACGGCACCTACGACACCGCGAGCGCCGGGCACCGGACGGCCGTGTTCGCCGCTCCGGCGCCCTGACGCCGCGGCGTCAGCCGAGGAGTTCCCGGAGCTTGGCGACGGCCTCGACGCGAGCCTCGCGGCCGGGCAGCAGCGGGTTCACGACCAGCGTGGTCGCCCCGGCCTCCTTGAACGCGGCGAGCCGCTCCTTGACGTAGCCCGCCGGGCCGACCAGCGAGATCGCGCGCAGCAGTTCGACCGGGACGGCGGCCGCGGCCTCCTCCTTCTTGCCGTCCAGGTAGAGGTCCTGGATCAGCTTCGCCTCGGCCTCGTAGCCGTAGCGGCGGGCGAGGTCGTTGTAGAAGTTCTTGCCCCGCGCGCCCATCCCGCCGATGTAGAGGGCCAGCATCCCGCGCAGGTGGTCCAGCAGGTGGTCGACATCGTCCCCGATCGCGAGCGCGGCGCCGACGAAGGTGTCCAGCTCCGGCAGCGACGGGTCCCGCTTGGCCTTGCCCTCGGCGAGCGCGTCACCCCAGACGGCGGCGGCCTTCTCGGGGTGGAAGAAGATCGGCTCCCAGCCCTCGGCCAGCTCCGCGGTGAGGGCGACGTTCTTCGGGCCGATCGAGGCGAGCAGGATCGGGATACGCTCGCGCACCGGGTGGTTGATCAGCTTGAGCGGCTTGCCGAGCCCGGTGCCCTGTTCCGGCGGCAGCGGGATCGTGTAGTGCCTGCCGTCGTGCACGACGCGCTCGCGGCGCCAAACCTGGCGGCAGATGTCGATGATCTCGCGGGTACGGCCGAGCGGGGCGTCGTACTTCACGCCGTGGAAGCCCTCGATCACCTGCGGTCCGGACGCGCCGAGCCCCAGTGTGAACCGGCCGCCCGAGACGAAGTCGAGCCCGGCCGCGGTCATCGCCGTCAGCGTCGGCGTGCGGGTGTAGATCTGGAAGATGCCCGAGGCGATCTCCACGCGCTCGGTCTTCGCGGCGACGTAACCGAGCTGGCTGACCGCGTCGAACGAGTACGCCTCCGGCACGAAGACGATGTCGAGCCCGACCTTCTCCAGCTCGACGATGTCCGCGACGCTGTCGGCGAATCCGCCCGCGTAGTTGATCTGGGTCCCGATCCGCATCCGTGCTCCTTCGCTCGTCCTGGGGCACAGCGTACTAAGCGGGTGCTTTATCGACAGATCGGGGGAAATCTCACCAGTCTGGTGAATTCTCGCCCGGCCGGTCGTGGACCACCGGGCTGGAGAGCGCCCTCACCAGGGCACCGTGCACGCCGGGCCGAACGGCACGGCATGCGCGCACCCCTCCTCGACGACTGCCGGAGCACCCTCTCCCGAGAGTGGTAAGTGAGCACTCGCTCATCGGACCGATCGCGGCGCTTCTCGCTCCCACGCGTAGCACGGGTGCGCGGCAGGAACCGGTTCGACCGTGATTTCGGCACGCGCGGCACCTGGCATGACTTCATTGTCATCGGACCGACAAAACGGAGAACAAATCACGGAACTCACTGACAACAAACCGCCTCCGCAAAACCTGGATCGGTCAACGGACGGACGGATCTTGTGACCATAAATGGGGCGAGTAGACTACTCCACTGCGCACCACAGAATCATCGTTTAATCTCTCATTCGATCTTCCGCCGGAAATCAAAGATTCGGGAGACTTCCATGTTGGGTCGTTTCAGATCGTCAAGGATCGGATCCAGGATCGCCGTGATCAGCCTCGTCATGGGGCTGACCGGCGCGGTGCTCGGCACACCTGCTGCGGGCGGCGCACCGGCAGATGGCGGACTGCCCAAGATCAGCCTGACGATCACCGGTGGCACCTCGACCATCAAGAAACTGGACTCCTCGGTGGAAATCGGCGCCGGCAAGCTCTCCGGCCAGATCGTCAAGGTCGACCCGGCCAAGGACAGGGCCGATTTCACCGCGGACATCACACTGCCACCCGCGGCGGGGAGCTTCAAGATCTTCGGGGTCATCCCGACGACGGCGACGGTCGAATTCAGCCAGGCCGGTCCGATCACCGGAATTCTGCACGGCGGGAAGATCACCGCGCACGCCGATGTCACCCTCAAGCTCAAGGACGTCAAAGCCGTTGGCTTCCCCTTGCTGGTCGGCGACAACTGCACGACGAGCAAGCCGGCGTCGATCGATCTGGTGTCCGCGCCGGATTACGACATCTTCAAGGGTGGCTACGTTTCCGGTATCTTCGCCATTCCCGAATTCACTGGCTGCGGGCTGTCCACCATTATGCTCAACCTGCTCATCCCCGGCCCGGACAACGGCATCAAGCTGCACCTCGGTCCCTGGGTTCCCTCCGCCGGGTGAACCGGCCCGTAGCCACTCGGCGTGGGATCGGCCGGCTGATCTTCCAGCCCCCACCGACACGCCGCGCGACAACGGTGACCGCCGTGGCGGTGCTGGTGCCGGTATCCGCCCTGGCGGCCACCTCGTCGAGGAACGCGAGCGGCCGAGCGCAGCACGGGCTCCTGTCAGTTCAGGCCGAACAACTGCCGCAGCGACAACGTTTCCGGACCGGGCGTCGTCAGATCCGCCAGCAGCGGCGGCGGATCCGGGACCGGGCCGCCCCGTGGCACGTTCTGCGAACCACGCACGGAGCTCGGGCTCCCTGCCGGAAGCGCACACCGGGCACCGGTGTTCGGCGACGCGGGCGCGGTGTCGGCGCCCTGCCGGTACGGAGTCCCGTCGTAGCCCGCCCGGCACGACGGCGGATTGTGGAAGTTCAGTACCAGCGCGAGATTGGCGGCCCCGTCCGGCCCGATCACGTGGTATCCGGCGCCGACCGCGAGGGGGTACTGGCTCAGCAGTTCTTCGAGGGCGCCGCCGCGCACCTGGAACACCTTCGCGGGCGTCAGCAGGTTCGCGAACAACACGCCGAGGCCGGCCCCGGACTCTCGCAGCAGCGCTGTCCCCTCCTCGGCCACCGGAGGTGTCGCGGCGATGAGCCTGCGCAGGTCGGAGTCGGAATCGCGAAGCCGTTCGGCGAGCAGCCGCACGTCCTTGCTGAACGAGCCGATCGCGGGTGACTGTTCGCTCTGCGTCCGCAGCACGGTGTTCGCGTCGGTGATCAATTGCTTGGTCTGCGGCAGGTGCTCCGTCGCCGTCCGCACGAAATCGTGCGTGGTGTCCAGGAGCATCCCCAGATCGTCGCCGCGGCCGCGGAACGCCTGGTCGAGTTCGTCGACGACGGTCCGGAGGGAATCGGTGGGCACCGACGAGACCAGGCTGTCGAGGTTCGTCAGCACGGTCTCCACCGGCATCGGCAGCCGGACGACACCGCGCGGGATCACCGTGCCGTCAGCGAGTTTCGGCCCGTCGTCCCGTCGCGGCCGCAGATCCAGATACTGCTCACCGACCGCGGACCGGTTGGCGACCACGGCGTCGAGATCCCGCGGGATCTCCGGCGCCGAACGGTTCAGCCGCAGCTCGGCTTCGAGGCCGTCCTCGGTCAGCCGCATCGGCCCGACCCTGCCGACCTGCACGCCCCGGTAGGTCACCTCGGCGTTGGGGAACAGCCCGCCGGACTCGGCCAGCTCGACCTTGACCAGCATCCCGCCACCGCCGAACAGTTCGTCCAGTCCGGCGTACCGGGCGCCGACGTAGCTCATGCCGACCAGCGCGACGATGACGAACACGGCCACCTGCAGCTTGATCCTGCGGGTCAGCATCAGCGCCCTCCCCCGATCACGGGCGGGTCCAGCGGCCGCAAGGGCAGCGCGGGAGCACCGGGAGCCGTGGCATCGGCAGGCACTTGACCGAGGTCGATGAAGACGTTGGTGTAGTCGCCACGCACCGACCGGGCCGCGGAGTCGGTGAAGGGGTAGGTCAGGAGCAGTTCGAACGCCTCGGGCAGGTTTTTGCCCGCATCGGCCAAGTTGCGCAGAATCGGCGCGAGCGCACGCAGATCGGCGATCATGTCGTCCTTGGACTTGCGGATGGTGTCCACTGCCACGCCGGACAGCGTGTCCAGCGACCGCAACAGGCCGACCAGCTGGCCGCGTTGCCTGGCGAGGACGTCGATGCCCGGCCCAAGATCGGCCAGCACCCCGCCGATCCGTTCGCGTTGACCGGCCAGGGTCAGCGAAAGCCGGTTCAGGCTGTCCAGCGCCTTGGTGATCTCGCCACGATGAGAGTCCATTTCGGACACGAATTTGCCGGTATTGGCCAGCAGCGCACGGATACCGCTTTCGTTTCCGGCGAGCGCGTTGTCCACCTCCTTGGCGATGACCTGGAACTGCGCGACGCCGCCGCCGTTGAGCAGCAGCGACAACGCGCCGAAGACCTCCTCCACCTCCGCGTTGCGGCTGGTACGGGCCAACGGGATGGTCGCGTGGTCCGCCAGTCCGCCCACCGCGGGTTCGCCGCGCGGCGGCGCGAGCTCGACGAACTTCTCCCCGAGCAGGCTCGACTGGCGCACACTCGCGATCGCGTTGCCGGGCAGCGCCACGGAACCGTTGACCAGCAATCCGACCTCGGCGGTCCAGCCGTCCGCACCGAGGCCGATCCGATCCACCCTGCCGACCGGTACGTCGCCGACCTTGACCCCGGCCTGCGGGACCAGGTCGAGTACGTCGGCGAATTCGACGGTGAGCCGGTACGGATGGTCCCCGAGATCGGCGCCGCCGGGCAACGGCATCTCGTACAGGCCGGGGAAGCCGTCCGCACCGCACGCGGTCAGCAGCAGCGCGGAAAGCCCGACAGGCAGCAGCCGCCACCAGGTCATGAGTGCCCACCCCCAAGATAAGCGGGTCCGGCCAGCGGCAGCGGCAAGGGCGGCGCGTCCGCCGGAAGCCTTCCGGAGTCCACTTCGGCCGGTTTGTCGAAGTACTCGAGCAGATTCGCCCTGGTCTCCAGCGCCCCGGTGGCCGGGTTGATCGCGTGGTACAGGTTGTCCAGCGCGTTGGGCGCGGTGTCCAGCGCCTCCGCCAGCGACTGCCGCTGGTCGACCAGTACCCCGCTGATCTCGGCCAGTTTGTCCACATTGGACTTGAGCTGGCCGCGGTTGTCCCGTACGAAGCCGCGGACGAGTTCCAGCGCGTTCGCCAGTTCGCCGAGCGCGCCGCCCAGATCGCCGCGTTCGGCGGCGAGGAACCCCGAAACGTCCTGCAACTGCCGGGTGAACTCGGAGACCTGGCCGTCGTTGTTCGCCAGCATGGTGGTGAACTTCCGCAGGCCGTCGACGGTGCCGAAGAGCTGCCCGGAGGTCCCTGCCAGCGTCCTGGTGGCGTCGGCGAACCGCTTGATCGTCTGGTTGAGGGTCGCTCCGTTGCCCTGCGCGTTCTTCGCGAGCACGTCCAGCAGGTTCGACAGCGCGCCGCCGGCGTTCGCCCCGGCGGGCCCCAGCGCGGTCGACAGCTGGTTCACGCTCTTGTAGAGCTCGTCCAGCTCGACCGGGGTGACGGTTCGCTCGACCGGGATCACCGCGCCGGACTCGAGCCGAGGGCCGCCGGTGTACACCGGGGACAGCTGGACGTACCGGTCGCTGACCAGGCTCGGCGCGACCACGACCGCCGTCGCCCCGGCGGGCACGGCCTGGCCTTCACGGACCGAAAGCTCGGCCCTGACACGGGTTCCGACCGGCGTCACCTCGTCCACCCTGCCCACCGGAACCCCCAGCACCCGCACCGTGGAACCCGGGTAGAGACCGACCGCCGAGCCGAAGTACACGGTCACCCGGCTACTTCCACCAGCAGGGCCGAAGACCCACCAGGTGAGGCCCGCCAACGCCGTCGCGAGCACGACCAGGATGGCCAGCGCGCGCAGTCCGCGCCGGAAACCGGGATTGGGGGTACGCGCGCTCGGTGCCGTCACCGGGGTGGTCCTTTCGGGGGAACGCACTTGCCCGGCGGGGCAGTGTCGTCCGGCAGGATCAGGCCGCAGATGTAGGTGTCGAGCCAGCGGCCGTTGCCGCCGGCGTTGCCGAGCAGGCGGTAGAACGGCCCCGCCAGCGCCAGGCTCTTGGCGAGGTTGTCCTGATTGCGGCGCAGCACGGTGTTGACCCGGTCCAGTTGCTCCAAGGCCGGTCGCAGCTGGGCGGAGTTGTCGGTCGCCAGGCCGGAAAGCTGCTTCGCCAGCTCACGTGTGCCGGTCAGCAGCTTCGCGATGGAATCCCGGCGCGCCCGGATCTCGCCGAGCAGCTTGTTGCCGTCGGTGAGCAGTTTCGCCACATCGGCGTCCCGGTCGGCGAAGGTCCGGCTGATCTGCTGCGTGTTGCCGAGCAGCTTGGCCAGTTCGGTGTCCCGGGAGGAGATCGTCTTCGACAGGGCGGACAGACCGTCCAAAGCGGACCGGACCTGCGGCGGGGAATCCTTGAAGGTGCCGGAAAGCACGCGCAGGGATTCGGCGAGCTGCCCGGTGTCGATCTCGGTGACGGTCGATGACAGCCGGTCGAAGACCTGGTTGATGTCGTACGGCGCGACGGTCCTGGTCAGCGGGATCGGGCTGTTCGGATCCTGTGCCGTTTCGCCCTGTGGATCGAGTGCGAGGAACTTCGCGCCGAGCAACGTCTTGATCCGGATCGCGACCGTGGTGTGATCGCCGAGCCGGGCGTCGCGCACCCGGAACCGCACCTTGACGTGATCGCCATCCAGCTCCACGCCGGTCACCGTGCCGACCTGGACTCCGGCGGCCCGGACCTCGTTGCTCTCCAGGATTCCGGCCGCTTCGCTGAAATAAGCGGTGTAGGTGGTGCCACCGCCGATGACGGGCAGGTCGTCCGAGTAGAACGCGGCCAAGCCGATCAGTACGAGCACGACCGTGCTCACCGCCCCGACGACGACCTGGTTGCGTTCCTGGAAGGACTTCACGACCGGCACCGCCCCTCGGTCACCGGGATGCCGGCCAGCGGCAACGGAAGCCCGTCCCGCGGTGCCGGCGGCGAGTCGGCGTTCGCGCCGCAGAGGAAGAAGTTCAGCCACGAACCGTACGACGCGGTGCGCGTGATACTCCCCATCTTCACCGGCAGGTTGCGGAGCGCGGAGTCCACGATCTGGTCGTTGTCGGCGAGGTTCTTCGACACCTGGCCGAGCGCGACGATCCCGTCCTTGAGCGGCTCGCGGCCGTCGGCGAGCAGTCCGGCGGTGGCACCGGTGAGCTCGGACATCGCGCTGATCGCGTCACCGATCGGCTCCCGGTCGGCGGCGAAACCGCTGACGAAGTCCCGCAGCGTACCGAGCAAAGTGGACAGTTGCCCGTCGCGGGCGTTGACCTCGTCGAGCACCCGGTTGAGGTTGCCGAGCACCTCGCCGATCACCTGATCCTTGCCCGCCAGCGTCGAGGTGAGCGAGGCGGTGTGCCGGATCAGGCCTTCCACCGTGCCCCCTTCACCCTGCAGGACCTGGACGATCTCGCCGGACAGCTTGTTCACCTCGTCCGGCGACAGCGCCTGGAACAGCGGTTTGAACCCGTTGAACAACACGGTCAGATCGAGTGCCGGGTGGGTGCGTTCGAGCGGGATCTCGGAGCCCGGCGCCAGGATGTCGCGCGGTGGGCCCGGGCCGCGTTCCAGTGCGACGTACCGCTGTCCGATCATGTTGCGGTACTTGATGGTCGCGGTCACCGCGGCGGGCAGCCCGTGCCGGGCGTCGACCGAGAACACGACGTGCGCGATCCGTTGGTCGACGAGCTCGATGCCTTTCACCTCGCCCACCCGCACCCCGGCGATCCGGACGTCGTCGCCGACGACCAACGAGGTGACGTCGGTGAACCGCGCCGAGTAGCGCTCGGCGGACCGCGGATCGAAGTTGGCGATGGTGACCGCGAGCACCCCGGTCGACACCAGCGTCACCAATGCGAAGACGGACAGCTTGAGCAGCGGAGCCAGCAGTCCCCTCATTTCACCTCGACCTCCGCTCCCCGTAGCAACGGCCCGACCAGCAACCCGCTCCACCCCGGTACCCGGGCCGGTCCCGAACCGAGCACCGGAGCCAGCAGCGCGGCCAGAAGCCGTTGCTCCTGCGGTGAATTGGCGGTTCCGACCCCGCTGTCCGGCGGGGGCAGCCCGTCGCAGCGCGGGCCGGCCTTCTGGTCGTAGACGGGATCGTCCGTGCCGGGCAGGTACTTGCCCCGGTCGTGGGTGACGGTCAGCGTGGCCTTCGGGCCGGGCCTGCCGGTGTCCTTGCCGAACGCCTTGTCCACCCTCGGCTTGAAGTCCGCGACCGCGCGCAGGACACAGCCGTACTCCGGGGCGTACCGGGCCAGCAGGTCCAGCGTCGGCCTGCTCGTGCCCGACAGCGAGATCAGGTTGTCCTTGTTCCGCGCCAGGAACGTGGTGAGGTCCTGGGACGCCCCGGTCAGCGTCTGGTACAGCGTCTGAAGGTTCGCCTGTTGCCGGACGAGTGTCCGGCTGGTCACGGCGAAATCGGACAGGCCGCGCAGGAAGTCGCCTGCCGCGTCGGCGTAGGTGTCGGCCACGGTGGCGAAACTCCGGATGTCCGCGGTGATGTCGGGCAGCTGGGGGTTCAGCTCGCCCACGTACTTGCCGACCTGGACCAGCGTTTCGCCCAAGGACTTCCCGCGGCCGTCGAAGGCCTGGGACACCGAGGTCAGCATCGACGCGAGCTTGTCGGGGCGCACCGACCGCACCAACGGCAGCAGGTTGTCCAGCACCCGCTCCAGCTCCACCGAGGTGGCCGAGTGGTCCTGGCCGATCTCGTCGCCCGCGGCGAGATGCCCGGAAGCGAGCCCGGCGACGACCAGGTCCACGAAACGTTCGCCGAACAGGGTTTTGGGCAGCAGCCGGGCGGTGACGTTCCGGGGGATCCTGGCGGCCTGCGCGGGGTCGAGTGCGAGGTCCAGTTCGGCGCCGCGGCCGTCGCTGCGCACCGCGCGTACCCGCCCGACGATCACCCCGCGCAGTTTGACGTCGGCGTCGGTCTGCAGCTGGCTCCCCGCCCGGTCGGTGCGCAGTGTCACCGCGACGTCGGTGGCGAAGACGTCCCGGTAGACGGCCACGGTCAGGCTCAGGAAGGCGGCGACGACCATGAGGTACACAAGGCCGAGCAACCGCATCCGCGGGCTCCGGTAACGCTCCTCGAAGACGCTCATCCCGCGATCCGCACGGTGGTCGTCGTGCCCCAGATCGCCAGGCTGAGGAAGAAGTCGAGGATCGCGATGGTGACGATCGCCGAGCGCACCGCGCGCCCGACCGCGACGCCCACCCCGGCGGGGCCGCCGGAAGCGCGGTAGCCGTAGTAGCAGTGGCCGAGGATCACGACCACGCTGAACACCAGCACCTTCGCGAAGGAGTAGAGCACGTCGGCCGGTGGCAGGAACAACGTGAAGTAGTGGTCGTAGGTGCCCGGGGACTGCTGGTAGACCTGCACCGTCACGGTCCTGGCGGCCAGATACGAGGTGAGCAGGCCGATCACGTACAGCGGGATGATCGCGATGAACCCGGCGACGATCCGGGTGGTCACCAGGAACGGCAGGCTCGGCACGGCCATCACTTCGAGCGCGTCGATCTCCTCGGAGATCCGCATCGCACCCAGCTGCGCGGTGAACCCGGACCCGATGGTCGCCGACAGCGCGAGCCCGGCCACCAGCGGTGCGATCTCACGCGTGTTGAAGTACGCGGAGAGGAACCCGGCGAAGGCCGAGGTGCCGATCTGGTTCAGCGCGGAAAACCCTTGCAGGCCAACGACCGTGCCGGTGAACACGGACAGCCCGACCATCACCCCGATCGTGCCGCCGATCACCGCGAGCGCGCCGGACCCGAAGCTGACCTCGGCGAGCAGGCGGACGACCTCACCGAAATGGCGGCGCACGACCCGCGGCGCCCACAGCAACGCGCGGACGGAAAACGAGAGCTGGTCACCGAGCCTGCCGAAGCCGTCGAGCGATCGGCTCACGCGGCCGGGGGAATCCGTGACGACCATGGTTCACAGGCCCTTCGGCGGAACGATCTTGAGATAGATCGTGGTGAGGACGAAGTTGAGGAAGAACAGCAGCAGGAACGTGATCACCACGGCCTGGTTCACCGCGTCCCCGACGCCTTTCGGGCCCCCCGCCGGATGCAGCCCCCGATAGGCCGCGACCACCCCGGCGACGAAGCCGAACAGCACCGCCTTGATCTCGCTGATCCACAGGTCCGGCAGCTGTGCCAGCGCGTTGAACGTGGCCAGATACGCCCCCGGCGTGCCGTCCTGCACGACAACGTTGAACACGTACCCGCCGAGCACCCCGACCACGCTGACCATGCCGTTGAGCAGCACGCTCACCAGCACGGCGGCGTAGACCCTCGGCACCACGAGGCGATGGACGGGCGAGACCGCCAGCGCCTCCATCGCGTCGATCTCCTCGCGGATCGTGCGGGACCCGAGGTCCGCGCAGATCGCCGAACCGCCCGCGCCCGCGATCAGCAGCGACGTGATCAACGGGCTGGCCTGCTGGATCACCGCGAGCACACTCGCCGACCCGGTGAACGACTGCGCGCCGATCTGCCGGGTCAGCGTGCCCAGCTGCAGGGCGAGCACGGCGCCGAACGGGATCGCGACCAGCACGGCGGGCAGGATCGACACGCTGACGATGAACCAGCCCTGCCGCACGAATTCGCGGAACGGGAACGGCCGTTTGAACGTCAGCCGGAGCACATCGAGGCCGAGTGAGCACAGCCTGCCCACCTGACCGGCCGCGGCCAGGCTCTGTGCCGCCGCCTTGGGGACGGTGATCACACGGACCTCCCTGAGTTCACAGCACCGGGTTTCACAGCGCCGGTTTCACAGCGGCGGAACACATTCTTTGCCAGGTGGATTACAGAAGACGACGTTCCCGAAATCGAGCCGGATGTGGTTTTCCGGTCCGGTGATCATTCCGGTGAACAGCGGGTCGAGGTTTTCTTCGTCCTGGCAGCGCGCGAAGTCCGGGATCGTGAAGTCGGCTTCCAGGAATCCGGCCGGGTTTCCGATCGGGTTCCAGTCGCCCGGCCGGGATCGGAAGGTCAGCGAAACCGGGGTGACGGTCCCGCAGTCCCGGCCGACTTCCAGCGGTGTTCCGTGCACCGATACCTTGCCAAGGCGCAGATCGGCCGCGGCCCGTCCGGCGAGCACGCCGTTGTAGATGGTGCCCGTCACCGGGCCCCGCTGGAGGATCTCGGCCGTCGCCGCGGTGTCCACGAAGCGGAAGACGGTGAACTTCCCTTGCCCGGCGGGCCAGTGCAGGCTCCCCAGCACGCCACCGCAGTACTCCTTGTGCGAGCCGAGCCAGTAAAGAATCTGTGCGCTCATGTACCCCGGCGGGCCGAACACGACGCCCGCCTTGAGCTTCTTCACCGTGACGTGGCCGACGAGCGGGTAATAGGCCCAGAACTTGTAGAGGATCCGGGGGCTGCCGGGATCGGGTTCGCCGCAGGTCTTGATCGGGTCGGTGTCCGCGGGTTTCGCCGAGTCCGCACGGGGTTCCGCGCTCGAAGCACCCGCCGCGGGGCGGCCTCTCGTGGCCGTCGCCGTACCGGACACCGTTCCCGGCGTGCTGGGCGAGGGTTCCGGCGGCGGGAGGATCTGGACGTTTCCCAGCACGATGTCCTGTCCGGCCGCGACCGCGCAGTGCACCGGTACGACGTCCCCTGCCGCGGAGCCGTCCGCCTTGTGTGGCGAAAGGACCAACGTCGTCGGTCCGGCGGTGAAGGACACCGTGCCGGAAGCGGGCGCCGTGATCGCCGGGGTGATCTTGCCAGGCAGTTCCAGCTCCAGCTCGCCGGTGGCGGGCAGCGGGGTCCTCGGCAGGGTGCCGGAGATCGACACCGCCGATGGCTCGGCCTTGGCCGCGTCCACCGCGACGGTGGCCATGCCGTCGATCGCGGTGACGCCGGGTTCCCTCAGCGCTGCCACCGCCGTGTCCGAGAAGGTGAACTTCAGCGAGACGTCTTCAGGCGTGATGGGCGATCCCTGGCGAGCCGTTCCGGGCCGCATCATGGTCAGTTCGGCGACCACGTCCCGCGATCCCGCCGGGAACGCGCAGACGTCGCGCAGGCGCTTGGTGATCTTTCCGGTGTCCGCGGGCACGTCCGAACCCGCTGAGCTCGGTACGGCGAGCGCGGTGGCCACGATGGCCGCGAGTGCGGCTGCCATCGCCGCCCTTGCCCGAGTCACCATCCGCCCTCCCCGTCCCTGTCCGGTGGTGCCTGACCCCGATCGCGCGGTGAGTGGGTGGTGGGGGCCCCCGCGCGTGGTGGGCCCAACCCCCCGGGG
>NZ_JBHYJW010000040.1:25286-92558 GCF_042741125.1 Amycolatopsis sp. NPDC058986
ATCTACACCTTTGTATTGGTGGGCTGCGTCTTTTTTTTTTAAGACACAGCCGCGGGGTTTGTGGTTGGTGGGCCCACCGGCGCTTGGTGGCCACACCACCCGGTTCCGGGGAGTTACGCCGTGATGGGCACGGTCGCGATGTGCTGGTCCTGGCCCGGATCCACGGTGCACGGCAGGGCGAAGGTGCCGAGCGCGGTCGCGGTTCCGTCGGACTTACGCGGGGTGACCGTCCCGTTCAGCTGCTGGCCCGCGGCGACGTCGAGGGTGCCTGCCTGGTAGAAGATCAGGCTCGGGACGTCCGGGGTGATCGATCCGCTCGCCGGGTCGGTCGGCGGGACGGGCGTCTGCGGGATCGAGCCGGGAATGCCGATCGTGATCCTGGTGGTGTCCAGGGTCGCGTCCACATCGGCGTACGCCCTGCCCTCGACCGTCGCCGCCTGGTTGCTCCGCAGCAGATTCGCCGTCGCCGGGTTGAACTGGGCGCCGATCACCAGGTTGCTGATCTGGGCACGCTGGCCGACCGCGACCGTGTCGGGAATCGTGGCCTTGACATTGCCCTGGATCTGCTGGTTTCCGATCTGCGGGAACGTACAGGTGTAGGTGAGGTTCTTGTTCACGTCACCCAGCGGCCGCACCACGGATTCGGCTGTGGACGGGCCGGAAACGGGAATGTTCGCGAACAGCGTGTCCTGCGGCGGGTCGGTCGTCTTGATCGTGCACGGCACGTCCAGAATGCCGAGCGGTGTCGGTGTCCCGTCGGCTTTCCGAGTGTCGACCTTCGCGTTGAACTGCTGACCCGCCCGAAGCGTGATCGTGCCCGCCTTGTACACGACAAGATTCGGCATCGGGCCGGAAATAGTAGTGGTCAATGGACCACTCGGCGGAATATCGGCACGCGCGATGTTCAATCCGGGAATGCCGAGTGTCAGCTGTTTGCCGTCATAGTTCGCATCGACGTCCGCGGCGCCGGTACCCTGCGCGTAGGCGGTACCGAAAGCCCTGAGCGCGCCGACGATGTTGTCCTGCAGTGTGACGCTGATGTTCAGGTCGCCCGGCGCGATGCGCTGCCCGGCCGTACCCGAATCCGGGAGGGTGATCGCGACCTTCCCGGTCACGTCCTGCGGGCCCACCAGCGGAAAAGTGCAGCTGTAGGTGAGATTTTTCGTGACCTGTCCGAACGCGCCCAGTTCGTGCGCGGACGCGGATCCGGCGACGCCTGCCCCGAGCAGGGCCGCTGCCACACTCGCGACGACTGCCACGACCCGGCGGCGTCCCGAGGAAGAACTTATGCGACCTGACATCACGCAACCTCCTCCGCCACTCGTCGTTTGTCCGGCGAGGGCATGATTTTATTTCGCCACAAGAGCGCGATCGCATAATCAGCGGACGGCACCGGATTTCGTTAGCCGAATCCGGCCCGGCCGCAATACCTACCACGGAGTAGGTTACTTCCGCGCAACATGTGGGACAAGCCTGAATTATTCAGGAATCGGTCCAGAACAATTCTCGGAGGAACTTGTCACCGGCCTGACAAGTTCCGCTTCGGATGTTATCGTCGGAACGCGTCGTCGCGATTCGGGGAACTCGCACGCCGACTGGCCAATAAATCACCTGAAAGCGCAGCGGTTGGCAATAGTCCAACAGATTGGCCACGCTCGGCGTCGCTCCGAGCCCTCGCGTTGATCATTGACACTTCCCGAGATCTCGCAATATAGTGATCGACATCACAAATTGCTCAACCGACGACGTGCGGTCCGACGAATTCTTGTCACCGCCAGTAGGGGAAGAGCACCGGTGACTGACACGGACACCTCCGGGAACCCGCTGAACACCTTCGTGCCCGCGACACGGTTCGTGCCTTCGGCCGAACGGTCCGGTCTGCCCGCCATCGACAACCCGTGGCTGGCGCTCCCCCACAATCTGGCGAACAAGTTCCGGCCGGGCGCACACGATGTGGCGCAAGAGATCCTCGCGGCGATACAGCGGGCGATCCCGGCGTACGCGCGTCCGCTGGAAGGCGCGTTCGGCAAGGTCATCACCGAAGGAATCGACCGCGCGGTCGTCCAGTTCATCGAGCGCGTCGCCAATCCCGCGAACCCGCACGAAAACGACGCCGACCTGTTCCGCAGGCTCGGCGAACTGCAGACCGTCGAGGGCGACGGCGTGGAAGCCCTGCAGAACGCCTACCACGTCGGCGCCAGAGTGGCGTGGCAGCGCATCGCCGATTTCGGGCAGGCCGCGAATCTGTCGCTTCCCACCGTCTGTTTGCTCGGCGACATGCTGTTCGCCTACGTGGAAGAAATGTCGGCTCTGTCGGTCCAGGGTTTCGCCGCGGCCAAGGCGCGCACAGCCGGCGTGCTGGAACGGCGCCGAAGACGGCTGCTCAACCTGCTCCTCGACGGGCCTTCGGTATCGAGACGGGAACTGGCCGACCTCGCCGAACTCGCGCGCTGGAAACTACCCGCGCAGGTGATCGCCGTGGCGCTGGCCCGCGACGGCGCGCAGCCGGACCTGCCGGTGCTGGCCATGGACGACCGCGTTCTCGCCGACCTCGACGGCGACGAGCCGTGCCTGGTCGTCGCCGCCCACGAAGACCGGCTGCCCGACCTCGAAACGGGACTGGCCAGTGGCAAGGCCGCGGTCGGCCCGCGGGTACGGCCCGCCGACGTCGCGGTCTCCCTGCGGCACGCGCGCCGTGCGCTCGACCTGGTCCAGCGGGGCATTCTCCCGGACGCCCCGCTGACCTGGTCCGATGACCATCTCACGACGTTCTGGCTGCTCGCCGACGAATTCCTGGCCCGCGCGCTCGTCGCCCGCAGCCTCGCCCCGCTGGCCCGGCTGACCACCAAGCAACGGGCCAGGTTGAGCGAAACCCTGCTGGCCTGGCTGGAAACCCGGGGTGGCGCCCCGGAAATCGCCCAGCGGCTCGACATCCATCCGCAGACCGTCCGCTATCGCCTGCGGCGGATCAAAAGCCTCTTCGGTGACCGACTCGACGATCCCGACGAGCACTTCGAGCTGGAGGTCGCGCTGCGCGCCCAGCGGCTACTCGACACCGCTGCCCACACCGGCTGACGGGCCGAACGGGCGAGGCTCGGCGCGTGCGGCGGACCTGGGCCCCAAGATCACGACGTCGCCGGGGGTGGGGTCCGATCCGGAAGCGGGTGGTCTCGAACTTCGGGGACTTCGGCAGCGCGGTCATCGTGTCGACGGTGATCTGGTCCTCCGCCGAGAACACGTCCCCGTTCCGTCAGAAAATACGGTTCGCCACCAATCATGTCACGCTTGCGTGAATAGCCCGATACCGCACAATTCTTCACCAGGAGAATGATTCCCTGCCGCCTGAAGCCTTATGCGGTTCGCCGATCACGCGGACCTCGGGGCCCGTTCAGCCCGCCGCCGAGCGCCCCCTGTCCTCGCCGACGCGTTCGTGGGCCATCCGGGGAATCCTCCGAGCGCACCCCTCGCTACCATTCGAAGAAGATCGACTCCGCGACTTCATTGCTACCGGCGAGTTCATCTGGCTCCGGCAACACCAGCGTGGCACCCTTTCGAGCAGACGCCACCGCGTCAACGCTTTAACCGCGAACCAGAAGACCATCCCAGCCACCCATTCCGGTGAATTTCGCACGCTTCAGAGTGACTCGAGCTGCGTCAGTGTCTCGAGCGTGCTGATCCCGAAAACCCGAATCCGCTTGCACTGCCACATATCGACGCCCTCGCACAGCAAGGGAGATCTCGACCCACCCGGTCGTGAGCTGGGCAAACAGTGGCTTCCGGCACCTTCGGCCCGCGACCACCATGATCCCCGGCACGCCACGGAGAAGACCCCAGGACCCAAAGTTGATCTTGATCAGATCAATTTCACCATTTGCCGCCTTCCAGTGACTTCGTAGAGGCTCTGCGCCATGAAAGACAGCAAGGCCACCACCGGGATGTGGATCCGACTGGAAGACCCGGAGGGCTTTCCCGCACGGATCCACCGGGAAGGGGGTTGGGTACCACGTCCATTACCTTCGGAGCTGGCCCTGACACCGCTTACCTATCAAATACTGGCCGCTTCCGAGCAGGCGCTGGGACGACTGGACGAAGCCGCGGAACGGCTTCCGGATCGAGAGTATCTCGTTTACTACACGATGCTGCGCGAGGCGCAGAGTTCGGCGGCACTGGAGAACGCGCATGTGTCGCTTCGCGAAGTACTGCGTGCCAATCTGCCGGGCGTCAAGGCCGGACCGGACGTCGAGCCGATCTTGCGCTACCTCGAGGCGAGCCGCGCCGCGTTCACCAACGTGCGCGGCGGCGCGGAGATCGACCTGCCGTTGCTGGGCCGGATCAGTAGTCAGCTCGCGCCCGAACCCCCGGCAGCCGAACGATTCTGGCGCGCGGGTACGAGCTGGGTGGGTGGCCGTACCCGCGGCGAGGCCGTCCTCGTGCACACCCCGCCCGGCCCGCACCTGCAGGCCGCCGCGCAGCAATGGCAGGAATGGGTCGGCGCGCCGTGCGATCTGCCCTTGGTCGGCAAGCTCGCCATGGGACACCAGCAGCTGGAACTGATTCATCCCTTCGCGGGCGGCAATGGTTACGTCGCCCGTCTCTATGTCAGCCTGGAGCTGGTCCGCGCCGGTGTGCTGCGCGACCAGATCCTGCCCCTGTCCCTCTGGCTGGACCGCAACCGCACCGAGTATCACCAAAGGCTCCGGGAAGTCGTGGACACGGGCGACTTCGAGAAGTTCGTGGTGTTCTTCGCCGACGGCATCCGTCACTTGTGCGGGGAACAGATCGATTTGATCAAACGCATGGAGCAGCTGCGCGCGCGACATCTGGAGAAGGTCAACCGAAGCGGCAATGTCCGCAAGGTCGCGAGTGGGCTGATCGGCATGCCGTTCAGTAACCACCACTCGATCGCCGAACGCTTCGGCATGTCCCGCAAAGGTGCCAACGACGTGGCGAGAGAACTGGAACGCGCGGGACTGCTCAAGGTCGAGGCCAACAAACGATACAAGAAGATCTTCATCTGCGAGGAGGTGCTGGATCTTCTCAGCACACACGACCCGGTGGCCCCCGCCGAAGACCGCGAAGTCTTCGGCTAGCCTCCGCCCGGCCGATCGGCCCCGTTCCCGAGCACACCCACCACCTCTTTCCTGCCCAGGAAGTTCCCATGGAAGCTCCGCTGTCCCGGCATCGGCGTTCGTGCCACGGCCGCCACCGAGTGTCCCCTCGACCCCACTCACCACAACACCGGTTCGCCGTCATCGCGTTGCTCGCCTTGGCTATCGTTCTCGCGGTGACCTGTCTGCGACGTCGCCGCGTTCCGCTACGGGCAACACAGCGCCCTCCTCGGTGGCCAGCAGAGCCCGGACATACTCGGCGCCTTGGTCGTCGACGTCGACAAGACGAGCCAGCGCCCTGCTGAACGTGCGGCGGGCCGGTCCCGTCCGGCCCGCACCCCATTGGGCGCGCCCCAGCATGATCAACAGTTCGGCATGAGCGCTGTCGTCGATCCGGTCGTCATCCGCCGCGTAGAGGTCCGCCCGGCTGAGGTACTCCACCGCCGCCGCGGGTCGTTCGGCCAGCATCAGCACCGCGCCCAGCCGCTGCGAGGTCATCAGCACACCATGCCCGTCCTGCGTTTTCTCGTACACCGCAAGCAAGTCGAGATAAGCGTCCATCGCCCGATGCAGCCGGGCCCACCTGGTGTAGAGCGAGCCGAGCGCCTCCAGGACAGCGACCGCGCCGTGCGCGTCACCCCTATCCCGCTGAATCTTCAACGCCCGCACCCATTGCGCCTCGGCCCGCGGCAAGTCCTCGGCCTGCTCCGCGTGCCGAGCACTCAGCACCAGCAACTCGGCCAGTGCCGCCGGGTCGCGCGCCGTGATCGCCGCCCGCTCCCCCGCCGAAGCCAAGGCCGTGCTCCATCGCTGATCGGCTACCCGCCCCGCGGAGCCCCACCAGCTGCGGGCGAGTTCGACACCGTGCCCGGCCAGGTCGGTTCCGGCCAGCCATCGCACCACTCCGACCGCCGGCCACGCTGTCTGCGCGAGCCAACCTTGTGTCTCCGTCAGGGTTTCCGCGCCCAGGCGAACCGCGAGACGACGCGCGACCGCAAGTCTCTGTTCCGTGACAGCCGCGGAGGCGGATCCGTCGCGCAACGACGCTCGCGCGTGGTCACCGAGAACGAACCCGCCGGACGAACCCCGTGCCAGCCACCCGTCACGCGCCAACCGCTCGCAACGCGCTGCCGCGTTCGCCTCATCGAGACCCGCGCCGACGGCCACCAACGTGACGGGCAGTTCCCCCACACCACAGACAACGAACGAATTCAGGATCGCGGCGTCCTCTTCTCCCCACGACTCGAATGACCGCGCGGCCCTTTCGCTCACTAGCCAGCAACCTCCTCGGCAACCAACAAGCCCTGCCGTTGTCCAGTTTTGTTGCTTGCCTTGGCCGACTTCCCGAGGCAGCTGTCAGCGACCCGCCGGCTACCAGTCAGCTGTAACGCCACCTCCGCAGACTCACTCAAGCACCTCGGGAGCCGTCGACGCGACCGCTCCGGAGGTGAACCCGCCACTCCCGGAACCACAGTCACATCCCGGACACCCTAGACCAGCACATGCCGATGCGCGTGCATTCACCCGTGTGTTACCCGAGCACAACACCGGGGTGCGCCGCTGCGCGGACCTGCCCGCGCCCGTTTCCCGCCATTTCACCCATGCCGGACACACCGCCCCAAGCCGTCGCCGAGCCACCGGCAGCACAGTGTCCACATTGGATGCTTGCGCTGCTTCCGGCCCGGATGCCATGGGGGCGGCCAAAAATCGAAGTTCTCCTACGCGATTCAAGACGGGCAGCTCGCGTTGACAAGTTTCGGAGAACGGAACTCGACGGTTGTTTCCGCCCGGCCCCACACCGCTCGGCGGCCGCTACAGGCGGATGGATTTCTTGTTCATGAACTCTTCGATGCCCAGTGCGCCGAGTTCGCGGCCCATGCCGGAGCGTTTGATCCCGCCGAAGGGCAGGTCGGCCTGCGAGCCGCCCGCCCTGTTCAGGTAGACCATGCCCGATTCGATCCGCCCGGCCACTCGCCGCATCCGCTCCGGATCGGTGCCGAAGACGCTGGCGCCGAGCCCGAACGGCGAGTCGTTGGCGATCGCGACGGCGTCGTCCTCGGACGCCGCGCGGAAGATCAGCGCGACCGGGCCGAAGATCTCCTCGTAGTAGGCGTTCATGTCGCGGGTGACGTCCGTGAGCACGGTGGCTTCGAGGTAGGCGCCGGGACCGACGCGGTTCCCGCCGGTGCGCAGCGTCGCGCCCTGGTCGACCGCGGTGCGGACCTGCGCGGCCACCTCGTCGGCGGCGGAGATCGAGGCCAGCGGCGGGAGGGTCGTCGCCGGGTCGGCGGGGTCGCCTGCCACGTAGTACTCGGCGACTCGCTTGGTGAAGCCGCTGACGAACTCGTCGTAGATCTCGTCCAGCACGATGATCCGCTTGGGGGCGTTGCAGGACTGGCCGCAGTTGCGCATCCGCGCCGTCGCGGTGGCCTTCACGGTTTCGTCCATGTCGGCGGTGTCCAGCACGATCAGCGGGTCGGAACCGCCCAGTTCCAGGACGCACCGCTTCAGGTTCCGGCCCGCGTCGGCGGCCACCGCGACCCCCGCCTGCTCGCTTCCGGTCAGGGACACACCCTGGATGCGCGGGTCGGCGAGGATGCCGGGAACCTGCCTGCTGGACGCGAACGTGTTGACGTACGCGTCTTCGGGCACGCCCGCCTCGCGCAGGATCTCCTCGATCGCCTTCGCGGAACGCGGGCAGATCGAGGCGTGCTTGAGCAGGATCGTGTTGCCCAGCACGAGATTCGGCGCCACGAAGCGGGCCACCTGGTAGCAGGGGAAGTTCCACGGCATCACCCCGAGCAGCGCGCCGATCGGCTCCTTGGTGATGACCGCCTTCCCGCCCTTGATCGTCAGCGGCTCGTCGGCCAGGAGCGCGGGCCCGTGCTCGCCGTAGTAGGTGAAGATGTCGACGACGATGCCGATCTCGCCACGACCCTCGTTGATCCGCTTGCCCATCTCCAGGGTCATGATCGCGGCCAGCTCGTCGGCACGTTCGGCGAAAAGGTTCGCGGCGCGCAGCACGATGGCCGCGCGTTCGGCGACCGGGCGGCGCCGCCACGACGAGTAGCCGCGGTGCACCTGCCCGATGGCCGCCTGTACCTGCTCGTCGGTCGCGTTGGGAATCTCTTCGACCAGCGCGCCCGTGGCCGGGTTGGTGACTGAGTACATGGCGTACCGACCTCCGTGTGCTTGCTCCGGCGATGCTCGACCTCGTCTACGAAGACTGTATACCGGATACAAACTACCGCGAAATCAGCGTGTGCAGTGCCACACCTCCGGTACCGATGTGCCTCAGACGGCGGGAAGGACTCGCCCGCGCACCTCGCCGAAGCCGATCCGGGTGCCGCCGCGGCCGGGCGCCGTCCCGCTGATGACCACCTCGTCCCCGTCCAGCAGGAACTTCCGCGTCTCGCCGCCGGCCAGGTCGAACGGCTCGCGACCGCCCCAGCTCAGCTCCAGCAGCGACCCGCGCTGCTCCCGCTCGGGCCCGGTGACCGTGCCCGACGCGTACAGGTCACCGGTGCGCAGGCTCGCGCCGTTGACGGTCAGATGTGCGAGCTGCTGCGCGCCGGTCCAGTACTGCGTCGCGAACGGCGGGCTGGACACCAGGTGCCCGTTGAGCCGGACCTCCAGCGCGAGGTCGATCCCCCACGGCTCGCGGCCGCGCAGGTACTCGAACGGCTCCGGATCCTGCGCGGGCGGGGCGACCCTGGCGTGGCTGAGCGCGTCGAGCGGCACGATCCACGCCGACATCGACGTCGCGAAGGACTTGCCGAGGAACGGGCCGAGGGGTTGCGATTCCCAGCCCTGGATGTCCCGCGCCGACCAGTCGTTGACCAGGCACAGGCCGAACACGTGCGCGGCGAAGTCGTCGACGGGAACCGGAGTGCCCCAAGTGGACGGTGTGCCGACGACGAACCCGACCTCGGCCTCGATGTCGAGCAGCCGCGACGGGCCGAAGCTCGGTTCGGCCGCACTGCGCGGCTTGCGCTGGCCACTCGGCCGGACGATCGGCGTTCCGGACACCACCACCGTGCCCGCCCTGCCGTGGTAGCCGACCGGGAGCCGTTTCCAGTTCGGCGCCAGCTCGTCGTCGGTGATCCCGAGGATCCGCCCGGCGTTGAGCGCGTGCTGCTCGCTCGAATAGAAGTCGACGTAGTCCGCGACCTCGATCGGCAGGTGCGTGGTCACCTCCTCGCGCGCCACCAGGTGCGGGGCGGTCCGATCCGCGTGACGCGGCTCGGTGAGCCACTCCCGCACCAGCACCCGCACGTCCCGCCAGGTCGCGGGCCCCGCTGCCAGGAACGGGTTGAGCACTTCGGCGTCGAACAACGACGCGAACGCGGTGTCCGCCATCGCCGCCGACAGGTCCAGAACCTGGTCGCCGACGGCCACTCCGACGCGGCGACGAGTGTCGCCAGGCCGGGAGAACACGCCGTAGGGCAGGTTGTCCAGACCGAAGAGGGTGTCTTCGGCCAGGTCGAGCCAGGTCACGCGGTACTCCTTCGGTAGGGGTGGAGATGCGACCTTGCTGGTGGGGTGATGCCGTGAAGGACTCCTTACCGGCGCTCAGCGCTGTAAAGGAGGCCTTCACGGCCTTCGGTGGGGTCTGGTTTGGCGGGCTTGGATGTCGCGAACGCTCCGTTCGGGACGTTCATCGTCGGCAACGGAGCGTTCGCGACATCAGGCGATGCCATCGGCGCTGGGGCGGCGCCGGGTCAGGACGTGCGGGCGGCGATCCAGTCGGTGACGACGGTTTCCAGGACGGTGAGCGGCAGCGTCCCGTGGCCCAGCACGACCTCGTGGAACTCGCGGATGTCGAACCGGTCCCCGAGCGCCCGCTCGGCCTCGGCGCGGAGCCGCTGGATCTCCAGCCGTCCCACCATGTATCCCAGCGCCTGCCCCGGAATCGAGGCGTACCGGTCGACCTCGGCCTCGACCTCCAGCAGCGCCACCGGCGTGTGCTCCCGCAGGTAGTCCACCGCCTGCTGCCTGCTCCAGCCGAGCGCGTGCAACCCGGTGTCGACCACCAATCGCGCCGCGCGCAGGGAGTCCTGCATCAGCATCCCGAGCCGGGTCACGTCGCTGGAGTACAGCCCCATTTCGTCGGCCAGCCGCTCGGCGTAGAGACCCCAGCCCTCGCTGTAGGCGTTGACGTGCGCGATGCGCCGCAGCAGCGGCAGTTCGGTGAGATTCTGCCCGATACTCAGCTGGAAGTGGTGCCCTGGAACGGCTTCGTGGAAGGCGATCGCCTCGCTCGTGCACTTCGGCCTGCTGCTCGCCTCGTGGGTGTTCGCGAAGTACGTTCCCGGCCGCGAACCGTCCAAGGCGGCCTCGAGGTAGTACGCGGTCGTGCCGCCCGCCCCCTCGGCTTCGGGGACCGGCGCGACCACGCACTCGGCCGCCGGAACCGTCGAAAACCATTGCGGTGCAACGGCTTCTGCGCGTTTGATGGTGGCGCGAGCCGCGTCGAGCAGCTCCTCGCCGTCGCGCCAGCGCAGCTCCGGATCGGTGCGCAGCCGCTCGAAGATCTCCGCGAGATCGGTCGTGCCGAACACCCGCGAGCCCAGCTCGCGGTACTCGTCGGCCAGCTTCGCGATCACCTCGAGGCCGGTGTCGTGCAGTTCGCGCGGGGTCCTCGACGTGGTGGTCTCCACGCGGATCATGCCCTCGTACTTCTCCCGCCCACCGGGCACGTACCCGAGGCCCGGTTCGGTTTCGGGCCTGGCGTGTTCGGTGACCTCGTTCGCCAGGAAGTCGCGATACCGCTGGTAAGCGGGCCGCACGACCTCGGTGAGCAGCCGATCCCGTTCGGCCTCGAACCCTTCGACGGTCACGCTCGGGGTGACCCGCAGCGGGTCGTTGTCCGGGGCGCCGAGATAGCGGTCGACGTAGCCGACGCCGATCCGCACCAGGAAGTCCGCCGGGACGAAGCCCTCCTTCAGCGCCGCCAGCTGCCGCGCGATCACCGCGTCGAGGTACGGCCCGAGCGCGGCAAGCCGGGCGAGATAACCGCGGGCCTTCGCCTCGTCGTCCAGCACGATGCTGGGCAGGAACACCAGCGGGGTCAGCGCGGGTGAGCTGAGCCCGTCGCTGACCGAGAACTCGAACAGCCGCGCGTCGTGCGCGTCGATGACGTTGCGCGCCTGGGAGATCACGACGTCGCGCGTGAGCGCTTCCTCGGTGGGGAACGAGCCACGATCGAGCGCCTCGGCCCGCGTCACGATGTCGAGGCAGGCCTCGCGGTGCCGCGCCGCGGCTTCCGCGCTCGGATCGCCCAGCCGGTCGTGGTCACCCGGCAGCCCGAGCTGGGAAGGCCACAGCGGATCGGCCTCGAACAGCAACGCGGTCAGGTCCTCGGCGAGCCCGTTGGGAGTGTCGCCGTGCCCGGCGACCCAGTCGGACACCACGGTGTCCAGCACCGACAACGGCAGCGCGCCGCCGGAGAGCACGACGTCGTGGAACGCGCGAATGTCGAACCGCGATCCGAGCCTGCGCTCGGCCGCGGCGCGGATCCGCTGGATCTCCAGCCGCCCCACCATGTACGACAGTGCCTGGCCCGGGTAGGCGATGTACCGGTCGACCTCGGACTCGATCTCGACCTGCGCCATCGGCGTGTGCTCGACGAGGTAGTCCACCGCCTGCTGCCTGCTCCAGCCGAGCGCGTGCAACCCGGTGTCGACCACCAGCCGGCCGGCCCGCATCGACTCCACGGTCAGCAGCCCCAGCAGTGAGACGTCGTCGGAGTACAGCCCCATTTCCTCGGCGAGCCGCTCGGTGTAGAGGCCCCAGCCTTCGACGTAGGCGTTGAAGTCGCCGATGCGGCGCAGCAGGGGCAGTTCGGTGAGGTTCTGCGCGATGCTCAGCTGGAAGTGGTGGCCGGGGATGGCCTCGTGGAACGCCGTGGCCTCGGACGCCTGACGGAACCGGTCGGTCGCCTTGTGGGTGTTCGCGAAGTACGTGCCGGCGCGGGATCCGTCGATGGCGGGCGGCATGTAGTACGCGGGCGGCGCGCCCGGCGCCACCTCCTCGGGGATCGGTTCGAGGACCCAGGGCTGCTCGGGAATCGTGCCGAACCACTTCGGCGCCTCCGCCTCCGCGCGGGTGATCGCGTCGCGAGCGCTCTGCAGCAGCTCCTCCGCGCCCGACCAGCGCAGCGACGGATCCGTCCGCAGTTTGGCGAAGATCTCCGGGAGTTCGCGGGTGCCGAAGACCCGCTCCCCCAGCGTCCGGTACTCCTCGGCCTGCGCGGCGATCAGCGCCAGGCCGGTCTCGTGCAGCTCACGCGGGCAGCGGTCGGTGGTGGTGTGCTTGCGCGCGAACCGGGCGTAGATCTCCTCGCCGCCGGGCAGCCAGCACACGCCGGGCTTGTCATCGGGACGCCCGTGTGGCGCGATCTCGGCAGCGAGCACGTCGCGGTATTCGGCGAACGCGGGCCGCACGACGTCACGCAGCAGTTCCTCGCGCTTGGCGGCGAACTCCTCGTCCGGAGCGGGCTGACGCCGCAGCGGATCCGCCGACGGGTCGGCCAGGTAGCGATCCAGATGCGCCACGGCACTCTGTACCAGCCGCGCCACCGGGACCCGGCCGGCGGCGATGCCGTCACGATGCCGTTGCGCGGCCTGCCGGAGGTACTCGGGGACGGCGGCCAGCCTGCCCAGCTGCGCCTCGGCCGCGGGGCCGGCGGTCACCGAGACCATCGGCAACGCGGTGAGCAGCCCCGAGGCCGGTGCGATGAACAGGTCGCTCACGGTGAACTCGGCGGACCGGCTGTCGATCAGGTCGATCCGCCCCTGGGCGGAGCTGATCAGGACGTCACGGGTGACCCTGTCCTGGTTGTCGAGAGCGGCGTCGTCGAATGCCTGTGCCCGCTCGACGAACTCGACGAGCTTCGCCCGGTGTGCCTGCTCGGCGGCGTCGGTGAAATCGCCCAGCCCCGCCGCGTCCGAACGCAGGCCGAGCAGGGCGGGCGTCAGCGGATCGACGGTGAACAACTCCTCGACGAACTCGTCGGCGAGCGCGGCGACTGCGGTCATGGCGTGGGCCCCCAAAGGTGCGCGGATGGTGTTGTCTCCGACCCTAACCACAACTCCGGCGCCACCGCCGCTCTCCGGTACGAACGGTCCGCTCGTACCGGGTTTTGTCCACAGCGAGCGTCCCGGGCGGCTGGAACCGAGGGACGCCCTGGGTGCGTTGGCCGCACCGAGGGAGGCCCCCGGTGCGTCCAGCGCACCCAGGGACGCCCTTGTCGCAACCGGGCCTGGCTCCGTTGGGACCCGCCGGGCGCGGGCGGCCTTCGACGCGGCCGCGGGGGCGAGACGGTAGCGTTCCGGGAGTGGCTGTGACAGATCCCGTCGATACCCGCTTGCTCGCCGCGCTCGCCGACCTGGGCAAGGCCGCCGTGCACGAGCTCGCGGCGAAGGTCGGCATGGATCCGCGCGAGGTCGCCTACCGGCTGGTCGCGTTGTCGGGCAGCGGCCTGCCACTGCTGGTGGGCGTGGAAAGCGATCCGCAGGGCCTGCGTGCCGCCATCGCGGGAGCGCCGCCGTCGTGGGCGAACCGCCCGGTCCAGCCGCCCTCGCAGCAGACCCCGGCCCAGCAAGCCCCTGTTCAGCAGCGGCCGCCGCAGGTTCCGCACCCACCGCATCCGGTGCAGGGCGCGCCATCGGGCGCCTACACCGTGCAGGGTGCGCCTTCGGGGGCGTACACAGTGCAAGGCGCGCCGTCCGGCCCGTACGCGGTCCAGGGCGCGCCATCGGGCGCGTACACGGTGCAAGGGACGCCCTCGGCCCGCTACCCGGGGCCGCCGCCCGTGGCCCCGCCCCAGCAGCGTCCGCCCGCGCCGCAGCAGTTCGCTCCCGGACCCCCGCCCGCCGCGGTCGACCCGGCGTTCAGCACCTGGGGCCTGCCGCAGTCGTCGTCATGGGCACGCGGGGACGAACCGGCGCCGGCCCCGCAGGCGGCCGGGAAGCAGGGCCGGACCGGGGACGTGCTGGAGACGCAGGGGCTGGAGGGCGAGCAGCTCACGGTGCAGCTCCTGGAGGTCCAGGACCCGGCGGACTACCTGTTCGGCGCCGCGGGCTACCGGCTCGAGGACGGGGAACGCTCGGTCGTCGTGCACACCGAGATCACCAACCGCGGGAACATCCCGTTCGCCTCGCTGCCGGACAACTACCTCGAACTGCTCACCGCGGACGGCACGGCGATCGGCAAGGCACCGGTGTCGCTGACTTCGCGACCGCCGCACAAGATCGGCGTGCGCCCCGGCGAGACGCTGGGCGGCCACACGGTTTACGTGCTGCCGGACGCGACGCGCGTGGTGTCAGTGCGCTGGAGCCCGCGGCCGGAGCCGGACGAACGCAGCATCACCTGGTCCATCGAGGACTGATCACCCGGGACGACGGTGTGGTCCGTGGGGGCCATGGGCGGCGGGTGATGTCGCGAACGCTCGTTCGGGACGTTCAGCCTGGAGCCACCGGAGGACGAGGCCGAGGCGCCTTTCCTCGCGTAGCGAGACGAAAGCCCCTCCTCGGCCCGTGAATTTCGATCACAGGCTCCGTGCCCGACGCCGTGAAGGACTCCTTACCGGCGCTCAGTGCCGGTAAGGAGTCCTTCACGGCAGCGGACTTCCGGAGCTGTTTGGCCGAGGTGGTCCCGCGCGGGAGGGGCCGTGGTCTGTGAATGCCACATCGAGGGAATCTGACTCCCTCGATGTGGCATTCACGGACTTGAGGATACAGACAAAGGGGGACCAATCGGGCAGGACGGCGACGGAGGTGTCCTGTGTGGACAGTGGCGCGGGTGTCAGAGGCTGTGGAGCAGGGCGTACAGGGCGGCGGTGGAGAGGTGGAGGGTGCCGCCTTCGGGGGCCTTCGAGTCGCGGACCAGTACGTCCGGGCCGGGGAACGCCAGCTCGACGCAGTTCTCGTTTGTTCCGCTGTAGCTGCTCTTAACCCAGGTCAGCGTGGTGCGATGGGTCTTCACGCGGCTCTCCCGTATCCAGCAGGTTCGCCTGTCCGGCGATGTACTCCGTCGATTCTGCCGGATCGAGCGCACGGAGGAGCAACTGACGCGTCACCTCCTCGTACTGCTGGATTTCCGGACGTTCCTCCAGAAAGAGACTGGAGGTGTGGTTCCCCAGGAACACCACCGGGCCGCCCTCGGGCCGCCGGATGACGGCAAAGCCAGCGTCGTCGATCGCGGCGTGACCGCGGTCGTCGTTCGGGACAACATGGATGACGATGTTGGGTCGCTGCGCCATGGCGACCAAATGTTCCAGCTGGCGGCGTTGAACCGCGCGACCGCCGATCACCCGGCGCAGCGCGAATTCATCGATGATCGCCACCAAACCCGGAGGCTGGCGCCGCATCAGCACGGACTGACGCTGCAACCTGGTCACCATCCGGTTCTCGACATCACTGTCGTCGATCAAACCCGCCTCGACCATGATCGCCCGGGTGTACTCACCGGTCTGAAGCAGTCCGGGAATCACGATCGCCTCGAAGTTGGTGATCATCAGAGCGCGGGATTCCAGCGAGACCAAGGTCTCCACTCGCTCCGCGTAGGTCGGTGCGCTGCGTTGCCACCAACCGCGTTGGTCAGCCTCCCTCGCGAGGGCGATGAGCTTCGCGCGCCTCGGGCCGGTCACCTCGTAGACCGCCAGCAGCGCGGCGATTTCCTCGACCGCGATGGCGTTCTTACCGGTCTCGATGCGGCTGATCTTGCTCGCGGACACATCGATGCGCTCCCCGGCGGCACGCACGGTGAAACCGGCTTCTTCACGTAGTTCGCGCATCGCCGCGCCCAGTTCCTGCGCGCGGACTGTCGGATCCGAATCGGCCATCGCCATGGGAGTCATCATCACTCACGGAGAGTGGCGATGAACCGGTTTTCCGTGCGCGTCGGCACAATCCGCCCGAACGCGGGAGCTGTTTCAGCTAGTGCAACAAAATCAGGTTTCGTCGCGGAGGATCTTGAGCGCGCCCGACAAATCGTCCGGGTACTCGGCCTCGAACTCGACCCACCGGCCGTCCGCGGGATGCGCGAAGGCGAGCGTCCTGGCGTGCAGCCATTGGCGCGAGAGGCCCAGTTTCCGCGCGAGCACCGGGTCCGCGCCGTAGGTCAGGTCGCCGACACACGGGTGCCGCAGCGCGGAGAAGTGCACGCGGATCTGGTGGGTCCGGCCCGTCTCCAGCTTGATCTGCGCGAACGACGCCGCGCGGAAGGCCTCGGTGACCTCGTAGTGCGTGACGCTCGGACGGCCGCCCGTGACGACGGCGAACTTGTAGTCGTGGCGCGGATGCCGGTCGATCGGGGCGTCGATCGTGCCGCGCGTGGGATCCGGGTGGCCCTGGACGACCGCGTGGTAGCCCTTGTCGACGGTCCGTTCCTTGAACGCCCGCTTCAGCACCGTGTAGGCGTGTTCGCTCTTGGCCACCACCATCACGCCGCTGGTGCCCGCGTCGAGGCGGTGCACGACGCCCTGACGCTCGGCGGAGCCCGAGGTCGAGATCCGCAGGCCCGCCGCGGCCAGACCGCCGATCACGGTCGGGCCTGCCCAGCCGGGGCTCGGGTGCGCGGCGACGCCGACGGGCTTCGCGACGACGACGATGTCCTCGTCGTCGTGCAGGATCAGCATGCCCTCGACCGGTTCGGCGACGACCTCGATCGGCCGTTCCGGATCGGGCAGCGTCACTTCGAGGAGCCCGCCCGCGGTGAGGCGGTCCGACTTGCCGGCGGGACGTCCGTCGAGCAGCACGTCGCCCGACGCGGCGAGTTCCGCGACCACCGTGCGGGACAGTCCCAGCAGTTTCGCGAGCCCGGCGTCGACGCGCATGCCGTCGAGCCCGTCCGGGACGGGCAGCATCCGCGCGCTCACGCCTGTTCCCCGGCGCTTTCGGCGGCTGCCTTCTTCTTGTCCTTCGTCGAGGTCCCGTCGTAGTCCTTGCCCAGCAACGACAACAGCACGATCAGCACGCCGCCGACGCAGATCGCGGAGTCGGCGATGTTGAAGATGGCCCAGCCCTGGCCGTTCGGGGCGAAGGCGGAGATGAAGTCGACGACGTGGCCCTGCAGCGGGCCGGGCGCGCGGAAGATGCGGTCGGTCAGGTTGCCCAGCGCACCGGCGAGCACCAGGCCGAGCCCGATCGCCCAGCCCACAGAGCGCAGCCGGCGCGACAGCCACACGATCGCGACGACGACCGCCGCCGCGACCAGCGCGAGCACCCACGTCATGCCGGTGGCCATGGAGAACGCCGCGCCGGGGTTGCGCACCAGCTGCAGGTAGACGAGGCCGCCGAGGACCCGGACCGGTTCCTTGCCCTCCAGGTTCGCCGCGGCGAGGTTCTTGGTGACCAGGTCGATCACCCAGATCACGACCGCGACGGCGAACACGATGGCCACCGTGCGCCTCGGCAGCGCCTTCGACGGGCTCGCCTCTTCCGGCTCGGAAACCGCGGATTCGCTGGTCACGGCCGGATTCGGCGGTAGGTCCGCGGCCGGGGTCGTCTCGGGTTCGGACGGGGAGGACTCGGTGCTCACCGGTCCATTGTCCACGTCACGCGTTCAGTCCGTGTCGGCGGCAGGCTCCGGACGTCCCCGCCGCGGCCCGGCGAGCGCCACGAACGCCCCGGCCAGCAGCGCCACGGCCGAGACCAGGACCCCGGCGATGCCGGGCAGGAGCACCACCGCGGCCAGCACGAACACCGCCGTCACCACCAGCACGAGCACGCTCCGCTCGAACCAGGCGAGCAGGACGAGGCCGAGCGTCGCGATCATCGGGCCCCGCACGTCGGCGTCCAGGCGGAACTGCCAGTATCCGACGAGGTCGAGCAGCGGCACGGCCACCAGCGCGCCGAGCGTGAGCAGTGCGAACCGGCCGGTGCGCGGCGGGCTGCCCGCACGCCGGGCCAGGACGAAGTACCAGATCGCGACGCCGAGGACGGCCGCCGCCAGCACCCACAACCAGCCCGTGCCCGCGCCGGACCAGCCGTAGGGCGCTGAGACGCGCACCGCGACCGCGGTGGACTCGGTCATCGGGTACTCACGCACATTCGCGAAGTAGCCGAAAGATCCATTCGCCCTCGGCATCTCGGCCGCGACCAGGATCAGCTGCGCGAATCCCAGCAGCGCCAAGGGAAACCAGTACCGTGGCCGCGAATTTCCCATCGCGCCACGATAGCGGATCGCCCATGAGCTGAAGGGGACTTTCCGTGCATGGGATGCGACGAAAGTCCCCTTCAGCTCAGGCGCAGAACGGGGGCAGTGCGCGCGGATCGCCGACCGGCGCCCAGCGGCCGTCCTGCTTCGTGTACTCCCAGCGGGCGCCACGGGCGACGATCTGGCGCAGTGCGAGCACGAGCCGGTCGACGTGTTCGGTGGTGCTGCCGAGGCCGAGGCTGACCCGTACCGCCTGCTGCCCCGCTCCCCCGGCGACGCCGATGAGCCGCTTGGTCGCGACGTGCGCGCAGAAGGCGCCGTCGCGGACGCCGATGCCGTACTCGGCCGAAAGGACGGCCGCCAGCCAGCCGGGCTCGAAGCCGTCGACCACGAAGCTCACCGTGCCGACGCGGTCCACCGGCGCGTCGAACAGCCGCAGTTCGGCGCAGCCCGGGATCGCGGCGAGGCCCTTGCGCAGCCGGGCCAGCAGGACCTCCTCGTGTGCGCCGACGGCGTCCCAGTGCGCGGCGAGCTGCTCGCACGCGACGCCGAGGGCATACACGCCAACGGTGTTGGGCGAACCCGCCTCGTGCCGTTCCGGTCCGGCGTTCCAGACGACACCGAGGTCGTCGGCCTCGCCCGTGACTAGCTTGGTCGCGCCGCCACCGGCGAGGTAGGGCTGGGCGGCACGGAGCCAGTCCGCGCGGCCGACGAGCGCACCGGCACCGAACGGCGCGTACAGCTTGTGACCGGACAGCGCGACGTAGTCGACATCCAGTTCCCGCAAGGAAATCCGGCGATGCGGGGCGAGCTGGGCGGCGTCGAGCGCGATCCGGGCGCCGTGGCGGCGGGCCACCGCCGCGATCTCCGCGACGGGCAGCAGCTCACCGGTCACATTGGACGCTCCGGTGACGACCACCAATCGGGGCCCCTGCGGGCATTCCGCGAGCGCTTCGTCCACAGCGGACACCGCGGCGAGCCGGGTGCGCGGGGTGGGGATCCGGCGGACGTTCGGCCCCCTCCACGGCAACAGCGCGGCGTGGTGTTCGGTGTCGAAGACGACGACCGAGGTGTGCCGGGGCAGGCTGCGGGCGAGCAGGTTGAAGGAATCGGTGGTGTTGCGGGTGAACACCACGGTGTCGGTCGAACGCGCGTCGACGAACCGGCGCAGGATGTCGCGTGTGCGCTCGTAAAGCCGCGTCGAGACCTGCGAGGCGAACCCGGCGCCGCGGTGCACGCTCGCGTACCAGGGCAGGAACTCGTCGACCGCGCGGCGCACGGCGTCCAGACAAGGCGCGCTCGCGGCGTGGTCGAGATTCGCGTAGCCGATCTCGCCGCCGGTGACGAGCGGAACGCTCAGCCCGGCACCCGCGACCGCAGGAATTCCTTGCGGCGCAACGGTAACCGTGGTTTCGGTGGTGTTCTGACGATCGACGGCGAGTGTCATCGGGTGCCTCCTCGGCGGTCCGGGGGACCCCCGGCGAGGGGCCCGCGCTTGCCCGCCGCACCTCGCGACAGGCCCGGTCCTCACCCGGGGCACCCCACCGCGGTTGGAGGGTTGCCGGCCAGCAAGCCGGGGCTTAGCGCTGGCACTCATGACCTGACGACGAAGATAGCCGACACCGCGCGCGCCGATCCAGCCCCTTCCGGGTGACTGAGACGGCCGTCACTCTCCGGAATTGCGGTCTACGCCGTCACCCGGAAGCGGCCCGGCAGCCGCGCGACGGACTGGTCGCTCAGGTGCGTCGCGGTCCCCTGGTACTGGCCGGCGCCCGCCGCGAACCGCCATCCGCCCAGCTCCTTGCCGTCGATCGGCTCACCGAGCGCGGCGGCCAGCTCGCCGGAGACCTCGGCGTAGGACAGCCCGCTCCAGTTCCCGCGAGCGCGCCAATCCCTTGCGTCGCCGGAGTTCCCGGACGCCGTCGTGGCGGGCAGCGTCCAGAGCGTGAAGTGAACATGGGCACCGGTGGTGCTGCCGCCGCAGGGCAGAGCATTGCCGGTGGAGCCGAGGACGGCGCCGGGCACGACCCGCTGTCCGTCGGCGACCTGGATGTTCTCCATGTGGTAGTACCCGGTGCGCCAGCCGCCGTCGTGGTCGATGGTCACCCAGTCGCCTTCGGCGCAGTGCTGCAGGTGCACGATCCCGGCCAGCGGGGCGCGGACGGTCTTGTCGGCCGGGCTGAAGTCGATGGCGTTCTTGACGCCGCTGCCGCCGTCGTCGGAGTGGATCCCGGCCGAATACACGAGCTGGCCCGAGGCGAACGGCAGGGCGAAGGCGGGAAACGTGTCCGCGGCGGAGGCCGTGGGGGCCAGGAACAACGCTCCTGCCGTCGTCGCGGCGGCCAGACCGGCCCAGCGTGCGCGCATTTTCAGCATCACCGTGTGTACTCCTTAGCCCGAGAAGCTCACCCATTCGAGGTAGACGATGCGAGCGCACGTTAGCCCGAAAGGATGCGTCAAGGGAACACACGGTGGAGATTTCTACGGAAAACCACCAACCATCGAGGCCGGTTTTGTGAGCTAGCGCCCGGATTCGCCCTTCCAGCGGGCCAGGCGGCCTGCCCGGTCCACGGCCCGCAACCGGCGTTCCGTGGCACTCCGGGCCCGTTCGGTGGTCACCACCAGTAACTGGTCGTGCTCCTGAAGACGGCTGGTCTTCTCGGGCGTGAACCCGGCGCCGTCGCGCACCACGAGGCTGACCGTCGCCCCCACCGGCAGCCGCAGCTCCGAGAGGTACACGCCGTGCAGCCGCGATCCGGCCTGGATGCGGACCTGCAACAGCTCGGCGCCCAGCTCGTCGAGCGGCGCGGAGTCGACCTCGACCTCGTGCGGTTCGGCGTGCCGGGCAAGGCCGAGCACCCGCGCGAGCGGGCTCAGCGTCGCGCCCTGCACCAGGGTCAGCACGATGACCAGCACGAACACCGCGTCGACCAGCCGCTGCGCGCCCGGCACGCCCTGGGACAGCGGGATCATCGCGAGCACGATCGGCACCGCGCCGCGCAGGCCGGCCCACGACAGGAACACCTGTTCCCGCCACGGCACGCGGAACGGGAGCATCGACAGCAGGACGGAGAGCGGACGCGCGAGCAGCAGGACGACGGCGCCCGCCACGAGGCCCGGCACCAGCGTCTCCAGCAGCCTGTTCGGCGAGGCGAACAGGCCGAGCAGCACGAACAGCCCGATCTGGGCGAGCCAGCCGAGGCCTTCGGCGAAGGACAGTGTGTCGGATCGGTGCGGCAGCCGGGAATTGCCCAGCACCAGCCCGGCGACGTACGTCGCGAGCAGGCCGGAAGCGTGCGCCAGCTGACCGCTGGAGAACGCCAGGACGCACACCGACACCGTGGCGAGCGGATACAGACCGGTGGCGGGCAGCGCCGCTCTTCGCAGCGCCAGTGCCCCGAGCCAGCCGAGCAACAGGCCGATCACCAGCCCGGCGGCCAGCTCGTAGACCACCAGCAGCGGCAGCGTCCAGTCCACTGTGGACCCGGTGGCCAGCACGACGACGGCGATGTAGGCGGGCGCGTCGTTGAGGCCGGATTCCAGCTCCAGCATGCCGACCAGCCGCTTGCCGACCCCGGCGTTGCGCAGCACGGAAAACACCGCGGCCGCGTCGGTGGAGGCAAGCACCGAGCCCCACAGCAGCGCGAGCCGCCAGTCGAGGCCGAGCAGCCAGTGCAGCGCGCTGCCGGTGACCGCCACGCTCGCCACGACGGCCAAAGTGGACAGTGCGATTCCAGGCCCCAGCGCGGGTTTCACCGCCTGCCACCGCGTGGTGAGCCCGCCCTCGGTGAGGATCAGGACCAGCGCGGCGATGCCGAGCGACTGCGTCAGCTCGGGATTCTCGAAGCGGACGCCGAACCCGGCTTCGCCCAGCAGGACGCCGATTCCCAGGTACAGCAGGAGCGAGGGCAGCCCGAGCCGGACGGACAGGCGCACGGCCACCACCGAGGCGAGCAGCACGATCCCGCCGACTCCGAGCAGCACGGGAAGCTGATCCATGTCGCCTCCCTTCCCGGTCGCCGTGGGCTCTCAGGATAAGGAGGCGGGGTGCTCACACGATCGTGTACCGACGCCCAGTGACGCTCACCCGGTGTGTTAAAGAAACATCAAAATGCGGGCTCTTCCAGCGTGTCGAGGTCGACACCGAGCGTTGCGAACGGTTCCGCCGCGGCGGGCAGCACCCGCATCGCGCGCGCCTGGTGACCCCGCTCGACCCAGCCCGCCGCCAGCGCTCGCTCCAGCAACGCCGCGGGCGCGCCGCCGCCGAGGTGCTCGCGGCGCTCCGTCCAATCCAGACAGTCGCGCAGCAGCGGCCGCCGCCCACCGTTCGGGAGGTCCACGCCCAGCTCAACCAGCACGTCGTGGCCGCGAGCCGTGAGAGTGAGCCCCGAGCCGACGTCGACCAGCCCGCGCGCGATCATCCCGTCGCGCAGCGCGACGCCGAGCTTCCCTGCCAGGTGGTCGTAGCAGGTGCGGGCGAACCCGAGCTTGCGGACGCGGACCGAGGACCGCAGGCCGGTGACCGGGCGGCGGTCGGCGTGCTGCGCGAGGTGCTCGATCAGCTCGGCCACCCGCGGGTCCGCGATGCGGACGTAGGCGTGCCGTCCCTGTTTCACCCGCGCGACGAACCCGGTTTCCTCCAGCCGGGTGACATGCTCACTCGCCGTCGACACCGCGATCCGCGCGGCCGCGGCCAGCTCGCCGACGGTCCACGCACGGCCGTCCAGCAACGCCAGGCACATCGTCGCCCTGCTCGGGCCGGCGAGCACCGCGGCCACCTCGGCCAGTGCGATGGTCTCCATGTCCTCCACCGTAGAAGCCGGACCGTTCGGCCGTGGCCGAACCGTGGGCCCCGGTGCGAACGAGCTGAAGGACGCTTTCAGTGCGTTGGCCGCACTGAAGGACGCTTTCAGTGCATCGAGCGCACCGAAGGCGTCCTTCAGCACATCCGACCAGCGGATCAGTGGACGGCGTTGAGGAAGGTCGCGGCGAGGGAGACAGCGGGATTCGAGTCGTTCGCGCCCTCCAGCAGGACAGCGAAGGCGACGTCGCCGCGGTAGCCGACGAACCAGCCGTTGGCCTGGCCGTCGGCGCCGAACTCCGCCGTGCCGGTCTTGCCGTGGACCTGCCCCGCCCCGCCCGCCGCCTTTCCGGTGCCGGTGGTGACGACCTCCCGCATCATCGACCGCACCGCGTTCAGCACCCCGGCGGACGGCGGCGAGTACGGCTTGGCGACCGTGGTGTCCAGCCCGTGCCACAGCTTCGGCGTCACGGCCTTGCCCGACGCCGCCGTCGCGGCCATCAGCGCCGCGCCGAACGGGCTGACCTGCACGTCCCCCTGCCCGATGCCGTCCTCGACCAGCCGGTCGTTGCCGGTCGCGGGCACGACCTTCCCGGCCTCGGTCTGCAGGCCGGGGATCTCGAAGTCGGCGTTGAGCCCGTACTGGTCGGCGGCCTTGACGAGCCCGTCCGCGGGCAGCCGCGAGGCCAGCCTGCCGAACGTCGTGTTGCACGAGAACGCGAACGCCTGGTGCAGCGGGACCGTGCCCTTGTCGAAGTGGTTCTCGTTGGGGATCGTCCGGGTCCCGATCTGGTCGCTACCCGGGCACGGCAACGCCGTATCGGCCGTCGCGAGGCCCTGTTCGAGCGCGGCGGTGGCCGTCACGATCTTGAAGGTCGACCCCGGCGCGTACAGCCCGCTGAACGCCTTCGGCTCGGTGCCCGCCGCCGCGTTCTGCGCCACCGCGAGGATGTCACCGGTGGACGGCTGGAGCACGACCATGATCGCCCTGCCCCGGTAACCGTCCACAGCGGACTGTGCGGCGTTCTGCGTCGCGACGCTCAGCGACGCGGTGAGCGGCTTGCCCTCACCGTCCTCGTCCTGGCCGTACAGCGTTTCGAGGTTCTTTCCCGACGCGTCGACCCGCTGGACGGCGAACCCGTCCGACTTCGCCGTCGTGGCCTGCGCGGCGAACACACTCTGCAGCAGCGGCGCCGGGTTTCCCTCCGCGGGCTTGTTCCCCGCCTGCCCCGCCATCACCAGCGGCTTGCCGTCCCGGTCGACCACCGCGGGCCGATCCACGGGAGCGGTCGCGGCGACGAGCCGCTGCCCCGGCTCCAGCTTCGGGTGCAGCAACGCGGGGACCCAGTGCAGCCGCCAGCCCTGCGCGGCCTTCGTCAGCTCGAACGGGACGTCGTAGGTCCAGGTCTTCCCCGGCCGCAGTGTCCACGTCATGGCGAACGTGCCGCTGGTCTTCGCCGCACCGGCAGGTGTCGGATCGAGCCTGCTCAACGTCGCCGTGGTCTTGGTCGGCATCAGCGCGTTGCGCGCGTCCCGCAATGCGACCGCGGCCGCCGCGGGATCGTCGGTCAGCGCGCCCGCGGCGTCGGGATTGGCCTCGGCGAGGTCCTGCAGGTACTCCGTCACCAACCCCGTCGGATCCACCGCCACCGGACCCGGCTTCCCCGCCGGCGCCGCGTCGCTCGCCGGCGCTTCGTTCCCACTGGTCAAGACCACTACCGCGGCCGTGACGATCGCGACCACCCCGACCGCGCCGCCGATCAGCACTCCCCGTTTTCTGGCAGGACCCACTTTCCACCCCTCCCCTTTGCGCGCGACCCCCGCGCACGATCGCCCAGCCTGCCCATGGTTGACCAACAGGTCACGATTCCTGGTGGGAAAGCGACCTACCCGAATCCTTTTCGTGATCAGCCGCGCGCCAGCGTGGCGCCGACCAGCACGAGCCGCAGCGCCCGCTCGGTAGCGTCGGTCACCAGTTCCGCCGTCCGGGCGATGGCCTCGGCCAGCGGCAGCGGCGCGGGCAGGATTCCGGCGAACGCGTCGATCCCGGTGTCGTAGGCGTCCCGTGCTCCCGCGCCGATCGTGCCGGCGAGCGCGACGACCGGTTTGCCATGCCGCTTTGCCCGGCGGGCCACCTCGCCGGGGACCTTGCCGAACGACGACTGGGCGTCGATGGCGCCCTCGGCGGTGATCACCAGATCCGCGTCGTCGAGCGCGGCGTCCAAGCCGGTATGGTCGAGCAGGACGTCGAAACGCGGCACGAGCCGGGCCCCGAGCGCACCGGCCAGTCCGGCACCGAGACCGCCCGACGCTCCGCCGCCCGCGACCGTGCGCAGGTCGACGCCGCCCTGGTGTTCCAGCAGCTTCGCCCAGTGCTCCATGGCCACGGCCAGCGAGTCCACCCGCTCCGGTGTCGCACCCTTCTGCGGACCGAAAACCCTTGCCACACCGCGGCTTCCGGTGAGGACGTTGTGCGGATTACAGGCGACCACGACGTCCACATCGGACAGACGTACGTCCAATCCGGACAGATCGAGCTGGACGACGTCCGCGAGCGTCGTCCCGTCCGGCCGCACCGGGTCGCCCGCCGCGTCGACGAACCTCGCCCCCAGAACGTGGAGGGCACCCGCGCCGCCGTCACAGGTCCCGGAATCCCCGCAGCCGACCAGGATCCGCCGGCACCCGGCGTCCAGTGCGGCGGCGATCAGCTCGCCGACGCCGTGGGTCGTCGTCCGGCCTGGGTCCCGCAGCCCCGGCGGCACCAGGCGCAGGCCCGCCGCCGCGGCCATCTCGACGAACGCGGTCCGCGGCCCGGCACCGCCGAGGATCGCGAAATGCGCGGCGACCGGATCACCCACCGGACCACGGACGATCGCCGGCACGAGTTCACCGCCCGTCGCGACCGCCAAGGTGCGCGCCGATCCCTCGCCGCCGTCGACCAGGGGGACGAGGTCGACCAGCGCACCGGGAACGACCCTGCGGATTCCCGCCGCGATGGCGTCGGCGACCGCCTCCGCGGACAGGGACTCCTTGAAGCCGCTCGGGGCGACCAGGAAACGGGTGGGGGTGAACGTGCTCATGACGCGGTCCTTTCAGTCCTCAAGCGACTGTCCTAACGGGATAGTGGGAGACCGAGCAGTGGCCATACCCAGACGGCGAAAGCGAGAACGAGCAGGACGACGAGCGGTCCGAGCACGGCCGAAAGCCGCGCGAGATCCGCCTTGCCGTAGCCGGGGACGCCCGGTACGGCGGCGAAGAGGGCGACCGGCTTCGCCGACGAGGGCAGGGTGTGGCAGAACCCGGCCGCGACGGTCGACGCGAACGCCACCGCCGCCGGGTTCAACCCCGACGCGGCGGCCAGCGGGAGCACCAGCGGCACCAGCACCGACGACCGGGCCGAGCGAGACTGCAGCACCAGATGCGCGGCGGCGCTGAGCACGACAACCGCCGTCAGCAGCCCCATCGGCGACCCGCCCTGGCCGAAGACGAGGCCCGCCAGCCACCGCGCCGCGCCCGACGTCGCCAGCGCGGTACCGAGCACGGCCGTGGTGGCCATGAACACCAGCAGCGACCACGGAACGGAACCGAGCGCGGGGCTCATGCCGATCGTGCCGAGGCGCGGTGCCGTGATCAGCAAAGCGCCGAGCAGCGCGACGAGTGCGGGCGAGAGCCCGTGCCAGGATTCCGTGCACCACAAGGAAATCACCAGTGCCAGCATGGCCAGCGCCCGCCACTGTTCCGCGGTGAGGCGGGTTTTCTCGTGCGGGATCGACAATCGGATCCGGCGGTCCTCGCGCGTGGTGGTCGTCAGGAGCACGACCTCGGCGGCGAGATGGGAAGCGACCACCGCGAACGGCAGACCGAGCAGCAGCCAACGCCCGTAGCCGATCCCCTGCCCGGTAGCGGCCGCGAGCAACTCGCTCGTGATCACGTGCGCGCCCGCGCCGATCAACGTCGCCGACGCCGACAGGAGGATGACCGCGGGAAACAGCAACGCCAACGCGCGGACGAGTTTCCGTTGTCCGGCAAGGACTTTCGCCAGCACCACGAAAACCGGCAACGCCAGCGCGGCACGTCCCGAAGTGGCCGGGACCGCGAGCGCCGTACCGATCAGGGTCAGCGTGACCAGATGGACGAGCTGTCGCGGAGTGCGCGCCTTCGCGGCCAGTGCCATGGCGGCCTTCGCGGGCAGGCCCGTCGCGCCGAGCCCGGCGGCGAGGACGAACGCCGCGACGAGCAGCCAGATCGTCTCACCACCGAGCGCGTCGAACACGGTGGCCGCCTTGACCACCCCGGTGAACGCGAGGACCGTCGCGGCGGCGAGCCCGACGAAGTTGTCATCGAGCCTGCCGGAGACCCAGGCGATCACCGCGACCGCGAACACCGCGAGCGCGATCCGGCCGTGCGTGGCGAGCCCGGCTCCTTGCGGTATCAGGATGATCGCGGTGACGAGCACGGATCCGGCGGCGAACGGCCAGAGCGGAACGCGTCGGTCGGTCGCCGCTCCGGATTTCAGCACGGCGGTCGGGTTGTCCATGCTTCCCAGCGTTCCGCCGGTCGCTGAGCCGCACGTGAAGACCGGATGAGAGGCTCTTCATCTCATCGGACGAACGCCCCAATGTGGCATCGGGTGCGCTCAACGCACCGAACGCCACATTGGGTGCGTTGGACGCAGCGAACGCCACATCGGGGCGCTTTGGCCACTTCGAGAAGCGCGGCTATCAGACCAGGCGGTAGCCCATGCCGCGCACGGTCTCGATCCGCGACTGGCCGAGTTTGCGGCGCAGGGTGCGGACGTAGACGTCGACCACATTGGACCCCGGGTCGAAGTCGTAGCCCCACACGTGCGAGAGGATCTGCTCCCGCGCCAGCACCTGGCCCGGATGCCGCAGGAACAGCTCCAGCAACGCGAACTCCCGCGCCGTCAGGTCCACAGTGGACTCCGGCAGCGACGCACGGCGGGTCCGCAGGTCCAGCGACAGCTCACCGTGCCGCAGGACGCCGGCCTCCGGCTTCGACTCCCCCGATCTCAGCCGCAGCCGGACCCTGGCGAGCAGTTCCTCGAACCGGAACGGCTTGGTCATGTAGTCGTCGGCGCCGCCTTCCAGGCCGGCGACGGTGTCGCGCACCGAGTCCCGCGCCGTCAGGATGATCACCGGTGTCTCGATCTTCGCCGCGCGCATCGCCTGCAGCACCGCGAACCCGTCCCGCAGCGGCAACCCGAGATCGAGGATCACCAGATCGAAACCGCCGACGATCGCGGTGGCGAGGGCGGCGTCACCGTCACCCACGACGGTGGTCGTAAAACCGTTGGCACGCAACCCCTTTTCGACGAAGGAAGCGATACGCTGCTCGTCCTCCGCGATCAGGATCCGCCCCATCACGTCACCTCCGACTGGTCCTCGACGGCTCCCACCGGCAGCGCGACGCCGAATGTCGCGCCCGAGCCCGGTTCCGAGCGGAACCACGCACGGCCGTGGTGGGCCTCGGCGATGGCCTTCACGATGGCCAGCCCGAGACCGGCCCCGCTCCGCTCGCCGCTTTCGCCGCGGACGAACCGTTCGAAGATCCGCTCGGCTTGCTCGCCGGGTACCCCTGGGCCGCTGTCGGCAACCCAGAACGACACCGTATCGCCCTCGATCGACGAGCCGACGCGGATGAGCGTCCCCGCCGCCGTCTGCTGCACCGCGTTCTGCGCCAGTTGCAGTACCGCCTGCGTCACCCGCTGCGGATCGAGTACCGCGTCGCCCTCGCCGACGGATTCCAGCGTCCACCTGCGATCGGCGATCGCGCGGGCCTTCGCGTCGATGTCGCTCGTCAGCTCCGGCACCGAAACCCGTTCCGGGCGCAGGAAATCCGGCTGCTCGGCCTTCGCGAGCAGCAGCAGGTCGTCGACGATCCTGGCCATCCGGTCGAGTTCGTCGGTGCACAGCCGGACGACCTCCGCACGCTCGGCCGGATCGTCGCCCATCACCTCGAGATGCCCGCGGATGATCGTGATCGGCGTGCGCAGCTCGTGCCCGGCGTCGTCGAGGAACTGCCGCCGGGTGCTGAACGCGCGTTCCAGCCGGTCCAGCATCGCGTTGAACTGCTCGGCCAGCGCGGCGATGTCGTCCCGGCCGTGCACCGGGATGCGGTGCGTGAGGTCGTCCTCGGTGAGGTCCGCCGCGGCCTGGCGCACGGTCCGCACCGGTGCCAGGATCCGCCCCGCCACCAGCCACGAAACCCCGGCGGCGAGCACCAGCGCGACCAGGCTCACCCACAGCAGCGTCCGGACCGTGCTCGCCGCGTCCCCGCGCAGGTGATCGACGAAGTACCCGGCGACGAACCACGCGTGCCCGCCCGGCGAACCCGGCGCCACCACGTCCACCCGCAGGAACCGCAGATCCCCGCCCGAGGTGGCGATCGTGCCGGTGCCGCCGGGAGCGTCGATCACCTGACGCAGCAACGGCTGGTCGATCCGGACGTGCTTCACCGACTGGTCGACCTGCTTGAGCGCGTCCAGCTGCGTCCCGGTGTCGACGACGCCGAGCAGCACCTCCGCCTCGTGGATGTACTGCGTACGCAGGTGCCGGTCGAACAGCACCCACGGGTCCCCGATCGCCCGGCCGCCCTGATCGGTCCCGATCGCGGCGAACGTGCGGAACTCGCTCACGTCCTGTTCCAGCGCCCGGTTGATGCGGTTGTCGACGGCCGCGAACTCCGACACCGACACCAGCAACACGACGGTGGCGAGCCCGGCCGTCATCAGCAGGACGAACCAGCCCATGATCCGCACCCTCGCCGGGATCCGGCTGCCGCGCGCGGCACGTTCAGTCATCGAAAGGCCAGATGTCGTCCAGCGGCCCGTCGTCGAAGGGGCCGTCGTCGTGGTCGTGATGGTGGTCGTGGTCGTGGTGATCGGGGCCGTCGTCATCGTCGTCCACCGGCGGCGGGGGCGGCAACTGCCCCGGCACCGGAGTGACCGGGGCCGACGGCGCTGGAGCCGGGGACTCGCCGATACGGACCACGGACGGCACGCGCGGCGGGTCAGGAATGGACGCCGCGAATGCGGCGACACCGGCACCGATCGGCAGGGCGAACACGGCCACGAACGCCGCGATACGAGGAACTCGGCTCATGCCTTGACCCTCGTCAACTGCGGCGAAGGCCGGATGAGACGAAGATGAGGACTTCTTCATCATCCGGCCTTCGCCGGAGAATTACGCTTTCGCCACCGCGACGGTGACCTTCACCCCGTCGCCCACCGCGCCGGTGGACCCGTCGGTCACCGGGCCGTAGGACACGCTCACTGCGAGGGTTTCCGAAGCCACGAACTCCTCGTGCTTCCGTGCCGCCGCCGCAACCTCCTCCGGCGCGTCGACGACCAGGGTGATCCGGTCGGCGACGTCGAGGCCCGCGTCGCGGCGAGCCTGCTGGACGACGCGGATCAGGTCACGCGCGACGCCTTCGTCGGCCAGATCCGGGGTGACCTCGGTGTCGAGCAGCACCAGCCCGGAGCCGCCGGGCAGCTCCGCCGCCGCGCCACCGCCCTTGGCCACCAGCCGCCGCTCGTACTCGCCTTCGACGAGTTCGATCCCGGCGGCCACCACGGCCCCTTCCGGTGTCGTGCTCCAGTCGCCCGCCTTGACGGCCTTGATCACCGCCTGGACGTCCTTGCCCAGCCGGGGCCCGGCGGCCCGCGCGTTGACCGCGACCTCGAACGCGCCGTGCGCGGCGACGTCGGTGGTCAGCTCGACCTCCTTGACGTTCACCTCGTCCCGCAGGATGTCGGCGAACGGCCGCAGCGCCTCGACGTCTTCGGCCGCCACGGTCAGCTTCGCCAGCGGAAGCCGCACGCGCAGCTTGTTCGCCTTGCGCAGCGACAGCGCCGAGGACGCGACCTGGCGGACGCGGTCCATCGCCGTCACGAGCGCCGCGTCGGCGGGCAGGTCGAGCGCGTTCGGCCAGTCGGTCAGGTGCACCGAGCGGCCGCCGGTCAGCCCGCGCCACACCACCTCCGACGTCAGCGGCAGCAGCGGCGCCACGACGCGCGAGGTCACCTCCAGCACGGTGTGCAGGGTGTCGATCGCGTCTCGCTCCCCCGCCCAGAACCGGTCGCGCGAACGCCGCACGTACCAGTTCGTGAGCACCTCAAGAAAGACACGGAGGAGCGCGCAAGCTCCCGCGACGTCGTAGGTGTCCATCGCGTGCTCGACATCGGTCACCAGCTCGTGGGTCTTCGCGAGCACGTACCGGTCGAGGATGTGCCGCGAATCCGTCCGCCACTGGCCGTCCACGCCCTCGGCGTTCGCGTAGAGCGCGAGGAAGTAGTACGAGTTCCACAGCGGCAGCACGGCCTGGCGCACCGCGTCGCGGATGCCCTTGTCGGTGACGACGAGGTTTCCGCCGCGCAGGATCGGGCTCGCCATGAGGTACCAGCGCATGGCGTCCGAGCCGTCGCGCTCGAAGACCTCGTTGACGTCCGGGTAGTTCCGCAGCGACTTCGACATCTTCTGCCCGTCCGAGCCCAGCACGATGCCGTGCGAGACGCACGTCCGGAACGCCGGCCGGTCGAACAGCGCGGTGGCCAGTACGTGCAGCAGGTAGAACCAGCCGCGGGTCTGGCCGATGTACTCGACGATGAAGTCGCTCGGGTAGTGGTGCTCGAACCATTCGGCGTTCTCGAACGGGTAGTGCACCTGGGCGTACGGCATCGAACCCGAGTCGAACCAGACGTCGAACACGTCCTCGATCCGGCGCATCGTCGATTTCCCGGTCGGGTCGTCCGGGTTGGGCCGGGTCAGCTCGTCGATGTAGGGCCGGTGCAGATTGTCCAGCCGCACCCCGAAGTCACGCTCCAGTTCGTCGAGCGAACCGTAGACGTCGGTGCGCGGGTAGGCCGGGTCGTCCGACTGCCACACCGGGATCGGCGAGCCCCAGTACCGGTTGCGGGAGATCGACCAGTCGCGCGCGTTCTCCAGCCACTTGCCGAACTGGCCGTCCTTGACGTTCTCCGGGTACCAGGTGATCTGCTGGTTCAGCTCGACCATCCGGTCCTTGAACTCGGTGACCGCGACGAACCACGAGGACACCGCGCGGTAGATCAGCGGGTTGCGGCAGCGCCAGCAGTGCGGGTACGGGTGCTCGTAGGTCTCGTGCCGCAGCAGCAGCGCGCCCTGCTCCGCCGCCGATCCGGTGCCGTTCCTGAGGTCCCGCACGATGTTCGCGTTCGCGTCGAACACCTGCTGGCCCTGGTAGTCCGGCACGGTGGCGTCGAACTTGCCCCGCGCGTCGACCGGCGTGACCGGGACGATCCCGGCGGCGTCGGTGACGACCTTGTCCTCTTCACCGTAGGCGGGCGCGATGTGCACGACACCGGTGCCGTCCTCGGTGGTGACGTAGTCGGCCGAGAGGACGCGGTGCGCGTTCTCGTGCCCGGTGAAGTACGGGAACGGCGGCGCGTAGCGGGTTCCGAGCAGTTCGGCGCCGGTGTAGTGCGCGACGACCGTCGGCTCCTCGCCGAGCTCACGCGCGTACGCGGCGACGCGGGCTTCGGCGAGCAGGAAACGCTTGCCCGGGAAGCTCTCGCTCTCGACGACGACGTACCGGACCTCGGGATGCACCGCGGTCGCGAGGTTCGACGGCAGCGTCCACGGGGTCGTGGTCCAGATCAGCAGGTACGTGCCGTCGAGGTCGCTGTCGTTGCCCTCCAACCGGAACCCGACCGTGACGGCCGGGTCCTGGCGGCTGGCGTAGACGTCGTCGTCCATCCGCAGCTCGTGGTTGGACAGCGGCGTCTCGTCGCGCCAGCAGTACGGCAGGACGCGGTAGCCCTGGTAGACGAGTCCCTTGTCCCACAGCTGCTTGAACGCCCAGAGGACCGACTCCATGTAGGACAGGTCGAGCGTCTTGTAGTCGTTGTCGAAGTCGACCCAGCGGGCCTGCCGGGTCACGTAGTCCCGCCACTCGTCGGTGTAGCGCAGCACGGAGGCTCGCGAAGCCTCATTGAACTTCGCGATCCCCATCTCCTCGATCTCGGACTTCTCCGTGATCCCGAGCTGGCGCATCGCCTCGAGTTCGGCGGGCAGGCCGTGGGTGTCCCAGCCGAAGCGGCGGTCGACCCGCTTGCCCTTCATCGTCTGGTAGCGCGGGACGAGGTCCTTGACGTACCCGGTGAGCAGGTGGCCGTAGTGCGGCAGGCCGTTGGCGAAGGGCGGGCCGTCGTAGAAGACGTACTCGTTGTTGCCGTTCTCCCCCGCCTCGCGGGCATCGATCGAGGCCTGGAACGTCCGGTCGGTCTCCCAGTAGGCGAGGACCTGCTTCTCCAGCGCCGGGAAGGACGGCTGGGACGGGACGCCTTGCTCACCGTCCAGCTGGGCCTGGGGGTACATCCGATGCTCCTCGGGGCTCGTCGCTCGCGTACGGACCACCGGCACGGACCGGTCGCCCACACGGGGACGAGACGCCACCGGTTCCGGCGCGTTCCGCGGTACCACCCCGCTTGCCCGGCACACGCTCCCGGGCCACTCGTTCGACGGCTGTCACGGGCCGCACCCGTCCGGTTCTACTGGGGACGCGTGGCGCCCTGTTCTTCCGGAGGCTCCCCGGTGATGGCCGGATCGACACCTGCTGTGTCCAGGTTAACCCGGGGACGCAACCGCCTTTGCGCCGACCCGGCGACGCGGCCGCCCGCCGGGGACGAGAAGGGGCACGAAATGCCCCCTCGACATTTCGTGCCCACCACCGCCGCGTCGGCGGATCCGCCCGTTCCCGCATTTCCACGCGCATTCCGGAAACGGTCGCCATTCCATTCAGCGGTACTTCGGCGAAGCCGGGGCTCGCCGAACCGGCGGTCTTCTCGAATCCAGTTTCGACCGGCTCCCCGCGCGACGTCAAGCTACATTCGTAGCACCACGGGACGCGCCAGGATCAAGCTTGCCATCCACGACGCCACACACCGTGACGCCACCACCGCAGGCTGCACAGATCCGCTGGTCAACGACATGATCCGATTTTCCGGTCCGGAGAACGGACACGTCGGGACACTGGCCGGCCGCGGCGGGCCCGCCGCACCCGTCACCCATTTCGCTCAATCGACAGAAAACAGCGTCCCGGCGGCTTTCCCCGCCTGCCCGAATTCCAGTAAGGTCCGGGCATGTCTCTCCTTCGCGGCCTCTCCAGCCTGCGCACCCTGCTCACCGCATTCACCGGGATAACGGCGCTCTACATCGGGCTCGTGGCTTTCGGGAACATCACCGACTTCGACACGAACAAAGCATTCGTGCAGCACGTGTTCGCCATGGACACCACATTCCGGTCGCCGCACGCGATGTGGCGCGCGATCACCAGCCCCGGCCTGGCCACCACCGGCTACGTCGCGATCATCGCCTGGGAGACGCTGACCGCGCTGGTCCTCGCCGCCGGGTTCGTCGCCTGGCTGCGGAAGAGCACCACGGACACCGCGCGGCGGCTCTCCCGGCTCGGCTGGCTCATGCAGGTCGTGCTGTTCACCTGCGGCTTCATCGTGATCGGCGGCGAATGGTTCCAGATGTGGCAGAGCAGCAAGTGGAACGGCATCCAGCCCGCGTTCCAGAACACCGTCATCGCCGCGATCGGCCTCGTCCTCGCCCACCTGCCCCAGCGGCGCGCCGCCGAATCCCCCGTCCCGGCGGCTCCGTGAACCGGCGGACACCGCCCGCCCCGCGCTGATAACCTCGGCTTCCTTGTCCACGCCGGAAGCCGCCGGGGCGGCGGGAGACGAGGTGCCGGTGCGAACACGCACCGGTGGTACCTGGGGGAGGAAGGTACCGATGTATGCGTACGCCCGGTCCGGTATTGGGCCCGCGAGGAGTCTTCGCGGAACGTTTCGCACTGCTCTACGCCGAAGCCGGCGACCCGCCGCTGAAGCGGGTGGCGGAGTCGGTGAACCGGCAGAACCTCGTCGACAAGCGGGGGCAGCCGCTGCGCGCCACGCCCCAGCGGGTCAGTGACTGGCGGCGCGGCCGCAACGTCCCGGCGCGGTTCGCCGTGCTGGCCGCCGTTCTCGATGTCCTCATCGGACAGGCCCGCAAGACCCGGCCGTCCCCGAGCCTGGAGGGTCTCTACGACCTGAAGGCCTGGCGGCGGCTGTGGGAGCGGGCGCTCGCGGCGCCGGTGGACGACGCCGACGGGGCACCGGACGGCGCCGGGGAGAGCCCGCAGGACACCGGCGCCGGTGTCTGCCCCTATCCGGGCCTGTCCTCGTTCACCCGGCAGGACGCTGGCTGGTTCTTCGGCCGGTCCCGCAGCACGACAGCGCTGCTGAAACGGCTGGCCGGCGCGGTCGAGACCGGCGGGATCGTCATGCTGGTCGGCGCTTCCGGGGCGGGGAAGTCCTCGCTGCTGCGGGCGGGACTGCTGCCGGCGCTGGCCGACGGGGCCCTCCCGGTGGACGGCTCCGGGGACTGGCCCTCGATGGTGCTGACGCCTCGCGACCATCCGGTGAAGGAGCTGATCACCCGGATTCCCGGCCTGGCCGACGTCGTGGACGCCCCGCCGGACGACGCCCGGTTCGCCGAACGGGTCCGGAGCGCCGTCGCCGCGCACCTCGCGGAGGAGGCGGGCACCCCGGCGCGGCTGGTGCTCGTGGTGGACCAGTTCGAAGAAGCCTTCACGCTGTGCGCCGACGAGGAACAACGCCGCGCCTTCATCGCAGTCCTGCACGCGGCCTGCACCCCCGGCGACGCGGGCGACCCGGCCCCCGCCCTGGTGGTCCTGGGCCTGCGCGCCGACTTCTACGGTCCTTGCCTCGACTTCACGGAACTCTCGGAAGCCTTGCAGGAGCGGCAGTCCACCCTCGGCGCGATGACCGTGGCGGAACTGCGGGACGCGGTCACCGGCCCGGCGAAGTCCGTCGGCCTGAGCCTGGAACCCGGGCTGGTGGAACTGCTGCTGCGCGACATCGGCGCCAGCCGCAGCGGGCCGGCGCACGGCGCCTACGACGCGGGCGCGCTGCCGCTGCTGTCCCACGCGCTGCTCGCAACGTGGCAGCGACGCCAGACCAGCAGGATGACCATCACCGGCTATCGGGCCGCGGGCGGCATCCACGGCGCGGTGGCGGCGACCGCCGAGCGGGCCTGGGCCCGGCTCTCCCCCGAGGCCCAGCGGATCACGCACTCGATGCTGCTGCGGCTGGTGCGGGTCGGGGACGACATGCGCGACACCCGGCGGCGGTCCACCCGCGAGGAACTCGTCGAGGCGACGGACGATCCCGCCGTCGCGGAGGAGGCCCTGGAGGTGCTCGCCGCGGCCCGGCTCGTGACGCTGGACGTCGATTCCGCCGAGATCAGCCACGAGACGTTGCTGTACGCGTGGCCGCGGCTGCGTGCCTGGCTCGACCAGGACCGGACCGGGAACCTGGTGCGGCAGCGCCTCGACGAGGACGCGGCGGCCTGGCAGGACCACGGCCGCGACGCTTCCCTGCTCTATCGCGGCGCGCGCCTGGAAGCGGCGCGGCAGGCCGCGTCCACCCATCCCGCCCACGTGACCGCGGCCGCGCGGGAGTTCCTGGCGATGTCGGTGCGGCAGCGGCGGCGCAGCAGCTGGACCCGCCGGGCCGCCGTCGCACTGGTGGCGGTGTTCGCCCTGATCGCCGCCTCGACCGCGGTCGTGGCGCTGCGGCAGCGGGACGACGCGGAGTTCGGGCAGCTCGTGGCCGAGGCCGACCGGGTCGCCGACACCGACCCTTCGCTGTCCGCGCAGCTGGCGCTGGTAGCCCACCGGCTGCGTCCCGACGACCAGTCCGTCACCGCGAAACTGCTGTCCACCCAGCAGATCCCGCTCGCCACTCCCCTGCCGGGCCACCGCGGCTCGGTGTACCAGACCTCCTTCAGCCCGGACGGCACGCTGCTCGCCACCGCGGGCTACGACGGCGCGGTCCGGCTCTGGGACCTGCGCGATCCCACCGATCCGAAACCGCTCGGGCAGCCGATCACCGGGCACACCAGCTGGGTCACCTCCGCGATCTTCACCGCGGACGGCCGGACGCTCGTGACCGCGGGCGACGACCACACCCTCCGGCTGTGGAACGTGACCGACCCGGCCCACCCGGTACCGGCCGGCCGGGCGACGTCGAGCGGCGGCACGATCTACTGCGTGGCGCTCAGCCCGGACGGAAAGACCCTCGCGACCGCGGAGGACGACCACACCGTCCAGCTCTGGGACATCACCGATCCCGCCCGGCCCACTCCGCTCGGCTCCCCGTTGAGCGGGCACGGGGATCACGTGCGCACGGTCGCGTTCAGCCCCGACGGCCGCACGCTCGCGTCCGCGGGCAACGACCGCACCGTGCGGCTCTGGGACGTCAGCGACCGTCTCCGTCCCGTCCCGGCCGGCCCGCCGCTGGCCGGTCACGAGGACACCGTCCACTGGGTCGTCTTCAGCCCGGACGGCCACACCCTCGCCACGGGCAGCGACGACAAGACGCTCCGGCTCTGGAACGTCGCCGATCCCGCGCACGTGACGCCGCTCGGCAGGCCGCTCACCGGGCACACCGCCGCGATCTGGCAGGCGGCGTTCAGCCCGGACGGCCGCACGCTCGCCTCGACCGGCGGCGACACCCGCCTCTGGAACGTCACCGATCCGGCGAACGCCCTCCCGATAGGCAAGCCGTTCTCCCAGGACCACGGCGGGTTCACGCTCGCCTTCGCCCCCGGCGGCCGGTCGCTCGCCGTCGGCAGCGAGGACGGCGTGACGCGGCTGTGGTCGCTGCCGGCGGGGATGCTCGCCGGGCACTCCGCCGGGGTGACCGCGGCCGGGTATCGCCCGGACGGGCGAGCGCTGGTCACCGGATCGGCCGACCGGACGGTCCGGCTCTGGACCGTCACGGGGACGGCCCGCCCCGTTCCCGCCGGGCCGCCGCTGACCGGGCACACCGCCACGGTCAACTCGGCGAGGTTCAGCCCGGACGGGAAGATCCTCGCGACCGCCGGCGACGACCAGACCGTGCGGCTGTGGGACGTGACCGACCTGGCGCACCCGCGGCCGCTCGGCGAACCGCTCACCATGACCACGCGGTACGGCAACATGGCGGTGTTCAGCCCCGACGGCCGCCTGCTCGCCACCGGCGGCGAGAACGACCAGACCGTCCGGCTCTGGGACATCACCGACCCGGCCCGCCCCCGGCCGGTCGGGCCACTGCTGCCGGGTCACCCCGCCTATGTCAGCTCGACGGTGTTCAGCCCGGACGGGAAGACCCTCGCGACCAGCAGCGTCGCGAACACCGTGCGGCTGTGGGACATCACCGATCCCGCCAGGCCCGTCCCGCTGGGCGAGCCGCTCGCCGCGCACACCGCCACCGTCCGGTCGATCGCGTTCAGACCGAACGGGACCACCCTGGTGACCGGGGGCGACGACCAGACCGTGCGGCTGTGGAACGTGACCGACCCGGCGCACCCGCGGCCGCTCGGCGACCCGATCACCGGCTACACCAGCGCGCCGATGGCCACGGTGTTCGACCACGACGGCGCCCGGCTCGCCACGGCGGGCGCCGAAACACTGCGGCTGTGGAACATGGCAGATCCGGCGCGTCCGGAGTCGCTGGGACAGCTCACGGTCGCGGCCAAGCTCGGGAACGCGGTCCGCTTCAACCCGGCGGACGGCTCGCTCGCCACCGGCGGGAACGACGGCGTCGTCCTGCTGTGGGACCTGGACGTGGACCACGTCATCCAGCGTGTCTGCGCCGCCACCCGCAACGTCCTGACGCCGGACCAGTGGCAGCGGCACCTCCCGCAGATCTCGCCACTGTCCCCCTGCGGCTGAGTGCCGTAAGTCCGCAATAGACTGTCCACAAGGGATCGAACGTGACACTTCCACTGTGGATGTCCCGGCGAAGCGGCGCCGGACGGTGCCGCGTACCGAAAGTCGGTGACGCAGAACGGCTCGTTCTCGATACGATGGCGGCTGACGTGCTCCGTCTCAGGCGTGCTGAGGCCGTGTTGAGCCGACGTCGCAACGCCATGGGGGAACATTCACGGTGAGCCGTAGTTTTCAGGTAGATCTTCGCGGTGTCGTCGACCTGCTGAGCCAGCACCTCTATTCGAGCCCGCGGGTCTACGTCCGGGAGCTGCTCCAGAACGCCGTCGACGCCGTGACCGCGCGGCGCTCGGCCGATCCCACGGCACCCGCCGGCATCGCGATCGAGGTCGACGGTGGGACGCTCCGGATCACCGACACGGGAATCGGCCTTTCCGAGGCACAGGTGCACGAACTGCTCGCGACCATCGGCCGGAGCTCCAAACGGGACGAACTCGGCTACGGAAGGCACGAGTTCCTCGGCCAGTTCGGCATCGGGCTGCTGTCCGCTTTCCTGGTCGCCGACGAGGCCCGCGTCGTCACCCGCTCCGCGCACGGCGGCCCGGCGGTGACGTGGACCGGCCACGCGGACGGCACCTACGCCATCGGTCCCGGTGAGCGGGAAACGGCGGGCACCACGGTCACCCTCACCGCGCGCCCCGGCGCGGAGCAGTGGTTCGTCCCGGAGACGGTCACCGGCCTCGCGGCGCTGTACGGCTCGATGCTGCCGTTCGAGATCACCGTGAACGGCAAGGCGATCAGCGGCGCGGGCACCCCGTGGCGGGCCGACGACCGGGCAGCCGGGCACCGCGCCGCGGACCTCGTCGGCTACGCCCAGGAAACCTTCGGCTTCACCCCGTTCGACGTCGTCGAGCTCGACGTCCCCGAGGCCGGGCTAACCGGTGTCGCCTATGTGCTGCCGTTCCCCGCGAACCCCGCCGAGCACGCGGGACACCGCGTGTACCTCAAGCGGATGCTGCTCGCGGAGAACGCGCCGGGCCTGCTGCCGGACTGGGCGTTCTTCGCCCGCTGCGTCGTGGACACCGGCGAGCTGCGGCCGACGGCGAGCCGGGAAGCGCTGTACGACGACGAGCAGCTCGCCGCCACCCGCGAAGCACTCGGCGACCGGTTGCGCGGCTGGCTCGTCGGTCTGGCAGGTACCCATCCCGAGCGGCTCAACCGGTTCCTCGGCGTCCACCACCTCGGCGTCAAGGCGCTGGCACTGCACGACGACGAGATGCTGCGGCTGGTCGACGAGTGGTGGCCGCTGGAAACCAACGCCGGCCGCATGACCCTCGCCGATTTCCGTGCCCGGTACGGGGTTCTCCGCTACTGCGCGACCACCGAGGAGTTCAGCCAGCTGGCCGGTGTCGCGGCCGCGCAGGACGTCCCGGTGATCAACGGCGGGTACACCTACGACAGCGAACTCGTCGAACGCATGCGTGTGCTGGAACCCGGCCTGCTCGTCGAACGGCTCGACCCGAGCGACATCACCACGGCCTTCGCCGAACTGGACACCGCCGCCGCACTCGCCACCCGGCCGTTCGTCGCGGCGGCACAACGGTCCGTCGACCGGCTCGGCTGCGAGGTCGTGCTGCGCGAGTTCGAGCCCGTGACGCTACCGGTGCTCTATCTCGTCGACCGCGCCGCCGCGTTCGCCGGCGAGCTGCGCGCGACCAAGGACAAAGTGGACGATCTGTGGGCCGGGGTGCTCTCGGCCTTCGAGAAGCCGGAACAGGACCGCCCGCAACTCGTGCTCAACTACCGGAATCCCTTGGTACAGCGGGTTTCCCGGCTCCAGGACGCGGAGCTCACCGCACTGGCCGTCGAATCGCTCTACGGCCAGGCCCTGCTGCTGGGTCATCACCCGATCCGGCCCGCGGACTCCGCGCTGCTGAACCGTTCGTTCCTCGGCCTGCTCGAGCACGCCGTCCCCGCACAGGAGCGCTGATGGCCGCGACCGACGAAGCCCTGTGGGAAAAGCTGTGGGCGTCGCAGCGGCTGCCGCGTGGGAAGGGCCAGATCACCGCGCTGGAAAGCGTGCTCAGGACCGCCGACGCCGAAGGCTCGCCGGAGCTTCGGTACGCCGCCCGGATCTTCGTCATCAGCGCCTATCAGCAGGGCGGCGAGCCCGCCAAGGCGTTCGTGCCGTTCTCGTGGTGCCTCGCGGTGTACGACCGCGGCGAGGCCGATCCGCGCTGGGACGATCACCTCTACTGGGCCTTCAAGTTCCTTGTCAGCTCGATGACGCGGTTTCCCGAGATGCCGCTGGATCGCACGTACGCCGTCCTCGACGACATGGAACGCCGGTACCGTGTCGCCGGGCACACGATGAACCCCGTGCACCAGCACCGGGAACTGGTCGCCCGGCACGTCGGCGAGCACGAAACGGCCGCCGAACAGTACCGGCTATGGACGGCGTCGCCGCGCGGCGAGATGTCGGACTGCGTCGGCTGCGAACCCAGCGCGAAGGTCTGGCACCTGAGCCGGTACGGCCGCTTCGAGGAAGCCATCGCGATCGCCGAACCGGTGCTCGGCGGCGTCTTCACCTGTGTCGAGCAGCCGCACACCGTCCTGACCTCGCTGCTGCTCCCGTATGTCCACACTGGACGGATGGCGGAGGCGGCGCGGGCACATCGGCAGGCCTACCGCGCGATCCGGCACGACCGCACCCAGCTCGGCGACGTGAGCGACCACCTCGAATTCTGCGCACTCACCGGCAACCACGCGCGGGGGCTGGAACTGCTCGAGCGGCACCTCGGCTGGCTCGCCGAGGCGCCCAGCCCGTACACCGAGATGGAGTTCTCCGCGACGGCGGCGCTGACCCTGCGGCGGGTGGCGGAGTCCGGGCACGGCGACGCGAAAGTGAAACGGCCCGGCGGGGAGATCTCCGTCAAAGCCTTGCACGCCGAACTTTCCGAACGCGCGCTGGCGATCGCGACCCGCTTCGACGCCCGCAACGGGACGAGCGAACAGGGCGACCGGATCCGCTCGGTCCTCGCCGCCGAACCGCTCGTCGAACACCTTCCGCTGTCCGGGCCGGTGTCCCGTCCGGCTGCGACATCGGAGCCGGTGCTCGCGGAACCGTCCTATCCGGACACTCCGGCGGCGCTGGCGGATCTCGCCGAGGAGCGGTACCTGCTCGACGACGACATCGCCGCCGCTGCCGCGTGGGCGAGGTTCGACGAGGTGTGCCCGGAACCCACCGGAGAGCTGCTGGCCAGACGAATCGCCGGGGCCGCCGCCGCGATCGTGGGCGAGGACGTCGAAGCGGCCGAACGCGACTGGACTCGCGCGGCCGAGCTGTTCGCCGAGGCGGGCGACGAGATCGCCCGGCATGCCGCGTCGAGCAAGGCCGCGCTCGCCCGGTGCCGGTCCGGTGACAGCGATTCGGGTCTGTCCACACTCGGCACCGCTGTGTCGGCACTCGCCACGCTGGGCGATCAGGACCAGTACGTCCGCGCGCTGCTGCGGTTGTCCTTGGGGCAGCTCGCTTCCGGCGATGCCGACGCCGCGCTCGACGTGCTCGGCCGGGCCGAGGACGCCGTCGCCGCGTCGGGATCCGCCGAACTGACCGGACGGATCCTGCTGCAGCGTGCCGACCTGGTCGCACGGAGCGGCCCGGAAAATCTTGGTGCGGCAAGGGAACTGGCGGAGCGCGGGGCGGCGGTGTTCACCGAGGCCCGCTCCCCCAACCACGCGGCGAGGGCGACGATCGCGGCGGCACGGATGAGCGCGGCACTCGGCGAACTGGACTACGCCTACACCGCGGCGGCGAACGCCGAGGCCGCCACCGACCCGGAACTGCGTGCCCAGGCGCGGTTCACCCTCGGCAGGCTCGCTCTCGACCTCGACCGCCCCGCCGACGCGGTACAGCACTACCGCGACGCGGTCGCCGACCTGACCGCGGCCGGGGACAGCACCGGCGCCGCCCACGCCCGGGTCGAGCTCGCGGCCGCGAGCGATCGGCTCGACCGTCCGGAGGAGGTCGCGGACGCGGCGGAGGACGCGATCGACGTCCTGGAGCGCGTCGGCGACGAAAGCGAGCTGGCGCGGGCCCGTTACCTGCTCGCCGGGGCGTACCGCGCGCTCGGTCAGCGGGAGCAGGCATGTGCCCTGCTGGAGCCGGTGATCGAGCACTTCGACGCCGCCGAGCATCCGCCCGCGGCCGGGCAGGCGGCCGAGACCGCCGCGGACATCCTCGACGAACTCGACCACGACGCCGAAGCGGCCGAGCACTACGTCCGCGCCGCGGAGTACTTCCGCACCGCCGAACTCCCCCTCGACTCCGTACGCAATCTCCGCTGCGCGACGCTGTCGTGGCTGTGGGCCGGAGAACCGGACAAGGCGCTCGAAGCCTTGGCGGCGGCGGAAAAGTGCGCCGACACGCTCGACGGCGACGAGCCGATCGTCCGGTGGGAGCGCGCGATGGTCGGCTACAACGGCGCTCGCCTGCTGGCGAACTGCGGCCGTCCGGACGACGCGCTGGAGCGGGTGGCCACGGCCGCCGAGTTGCTGCGGGGCGTCGGCGCGACGACCGAGGCCGCGTTCGCCGACGCGCTCCGCGGACGGCTGCTCACCGACCTCGGCCGCACGGCGGAAGCACGGGAAGCGGTGGAAGCAGCGCTCGCGGGTCTCCCGCCGGACGCGGACCGCCAACGCGAAGGCCTCGAAGCGCTGCTTGCCGAACTCACCGGACAGGGATCGTCACCAGCGTGACCGCGATCGCGGCCACCCACAGCACCGCGGCGGCGAGGCCGACGATGTGCAGGCCCGCGAGGAACGCGTCGTGGTGCGCGGGTTCTCCCGCCACCGCACCGAAAACCGCGACGCCGAGCGCACCGGCCGCCTGCCGGGCAGTGTTGTTGACGCCGCTGGCGATCCCTGCTCGCTCGGCTGGGATCCCGGCCACGGCGGCGGTGACCACGGCCGGGGTCAGCAGGCCCATCCCGACGCCGAGGCCGAGCATCGTCGGCAGCAGGGCCGGATACCCGCTGTCCGGCCCGATCCGGAGCAGGTTGAGCAGGCTCAGCGCACCCAGCGCCAGGCCGGAAAGCATCAGCGGCCGCGGGCCGAACCGCGCGGCCAGCCTGCCGGACAACGGGCCCAGCGCCGACAGCGGCAGGAACATCGGGAAGACTTCCAGTGCCGCGACAAGGGAATCCGCGCCGAGCACGCGCTGAAGGTACAGCGTCAGCACGAGAATGCTGCCGAGGCCGACGAAATTCATGGCCATGGCGACCAGGTTCGCGCCCGCGGTGGCGCGCGACCGCAGCAGGTTCAGCGGCAGCATCGGGTCGGCGGCGCGGTGTTCGATCACCACGAACGCCACCGCGGCCACGACCGCGAGCACCGCCGCCATCGCGTTCGCGTCGATGACCGCGAAGACCCCCGATCCCAGAGCCAGTGCCGCGGTCAGCGCGCCCGCAACGTCGACCCGGCGCCGGGCCGCCGGCACGTGTGGCGGCACGAACCGTTGTGTGGCAAGGATCGCGAGCACCACCACCGGGACGTTGAGCCAGAACACCGGCCGCCAGCCCCCCGCCGCGACCACGAACCCGCCGAGCAGCGGGCCCGCCGCCAGCGCCACCGCGGAGATTCCCGCCCAGGCACCGAGAGCACGCGCCCGCTCACGACGTTCCGGATAGGCGCCGGTGATGACGGCGAGGGTGCCGGGCAGCAGCAGCGCCGCGCCCAGCCCCTGTCCGGCCCTGGCCAGGACCAGCCACGGCACCGAGCCCGCGAGCGCGCACAACGCCGACGCCGCACCGAAGATCGTCAGTCCGATGTGGACGATCCGGCGGTGGCCGAAGACATCGCCGAGCGTGCCGCCGGTGAGCAGTAACGCCGCCAGAACGACGGAGTACCCGTCGACGACCCATTGCTGCGCACCGAGCCCGGCCCGCAGTTCGGTGCCGATGGTCGGCAAGGCGACATTGACGACGGTGACGTCGAGCTGGACAAGGAACATCCCCGCGCACATGGCGAGCAGCACCGGGGTTTTCGAGCGGACCGCGTGGGTGATCATGTCCCTAGTGGACACCCGCGAAACTTCCATCGCGGTGGAAGTGTCCGCGCGGCATGCTGGAGGCATGGAAGGTGACGCCGATATCGCGCGCACGGCGGCGTTGTTCGCCGACCCCGCGCGAGTCCGGGTGCTGATGGCGCTGAGCGACGGCCGGGCGCTGGCCGCGTCGGTGCTGGCCGCCGAGGCCCGGCTCTCCGCGCAGGGTGTCAGCGCGCACCTGGCGAAACTGCGCGAGGCCGGGCTGGTGATCGCGGAGAAATCCGGACGGCACCGCTTCTACCGGCTGGCCGGCCCGGACACGGCGGACGTGCTGGAGACCTTGGCGCGGCTCTCCCCCACGCAGCCGGTGACCTCGCTGCGAGAAGGGACACGCGCGCAGGCCTTACGTGCGGCCAGAACGTGCTACGACCATCTCGCCGGTCGGCTCGGTGTCGCGGTCACGGCGGCGTTGCTGGAGCGGGACGCACTGGTGACGCTCGACGGCGAGCCCAGCACCCGGCGCCGCGAAGGCGACCAAATCTCAGCACAGCTCAAGAAACATCCATACGCGCTGGGCCCCCGCGCCACGCACGTGTTCGGAGATCTGGGCGTGGATCTCGACGCGGTCGCCGCCCAGCGACGGCCGCTGCTGCGCTTCTGCCTGGACTGGAGCGAACAACGGCACCACCTCGCGGGCGGGCTCGGCGCGGCGGTGGCGGCCCGGTTCGCCGCACTCGGCTGGGTTCGCGAACGTGGGAAGGCACACCGCGCCCTGCGGGTGACCGACGCGGGCGCGACGGGATTGCGGGATCGCCTGGGAATCCGGCTTTCCTGAAGGGTTTCCGGCGCCTCAGCGGTGCGCGGCCGCCAACGAGGTGTCCGGGGTGCAGCGGCCGCACGGGGTGAAGCCGAGCTGGCGTGCCTCGCCGACGGCGATCGGGATGGTGTCGCGCCCGGCGAGCCAGCCGCAGTCGGTCAGGTGATACCGCGGGTGTTCGTCGACGACGACCACCTCGTCTTCGAGTTCCGAGACGACGGCGAGGTCGTCGGCCGAAGTCTGTTCCTCGGGTGGGTCGCCGTCCCGCACCGCGGGAGCGGCCGCGATCGTCGAGGTTTTCTCGGCGTCGGAGGCGTCTTCGGAGACATCGGGCTCGGGTGTGTCACCCGGGTCGCCGAGTTCACCGGCCTTGGGGAGCAGGGTGGTCTGCTCGACGTCCTTCTCTTCCGACGTCTCGCCGGTTTCCGTTGCGGGCTCGGCGTCTTCGCTGTCTTCACTGTCCTCAGCGGACTCGGCCGTCTCGGCGGGCTCCGCTCCGGCGGCCGCCGCGCGGCGCCGCCTGCGCAGCCAGTCCAGGACGAGCGACAGCCCGGCGAGGACCGAAAGCCCGATGGAGATCCAGGCCCAGAGCGAGGTGGCGGTGATGAGTGCCGCGACGAGCAGGCCCAGGGCCGCCAGGACGAGAACCAGGACGATGTAAAGCACGCTGAATTACAGCACGCCCCGGCCCCAGCCCCCGTCACGACCCGCCCACGACACGTAATCGATGCCACAAGCACCACGCAGCAACGGCCCGCAGGTACCGGACGCGTTCCGATACCTGCGGGCCGATCACACTACGAACAGCCGAACAACACGCCCAGCGCAGGCAAACCCCCACCCGCTACTTGCCAGGCCACACCACCGGGAATCCGAGAGCAGCCGCCCATAAGCGACCCCCACCAACGATCCGGGAGCCTGCGCCCGAAGCGACCACCACCGGGGGTCCAGGGGGCTTGCCCCCTGGCGGGGGTTTGGGGGTTCGACCCCCAAAAGACACCTGACCGAGGGCTTGGGTGAGCGTGTTCCGCGAACACACCTCACCCCTACCCCCTCGGTCAGCCCGCTTCAGCCCGCGGGCCGAACGAGTAACCCTGTCCGCCGCCGGAAGCTCCCGCTCCCTGGGACGAGTTCGAGGAGGCCGACGCCGGTGCGGCGGAACCGCGGTCGTCGAGCTCCCGGAGCTGGGACTCGAGGAACCCGCGCAGCCGCGTGCGGTACTCCCGCTCGATCGTGCGGAGCTCCTCGATCTTCTTGCCCAGCGCGCCCTTTTCGGCGTTGAGGTTGTTCATCACCTCGGTGTACTTGCGCTGCGACTCGCGTTCCATCGTGGTCGCCTTGTCGCGCGCCTGGCGCTCCAGCGTCTCGGCGCGCGTGCGCGCGTCGTTCAGCATCGTCTCGGCACGGGTCCGCGCCTCGTTCACCATCGAGTCCGACTTCGCCCGCGCGTCCGAGAGCAGCTGCTCGGACTTCGTCCTGGCCTCGGCCAGCATCCCGTCCGACTCGGTCTTGGCCTCGGCGGTGAGCCGGTCGGCCATTTCCTGTGCCAGCCCGAGGACCTTGGCCGCCTGCACGTTCGGCTCGCCGTTGTCGCCGACCATGCCGTGTGCCTGGGTCTGCTCCAGCGGCGAGGTCGGCGGCGGCACCGGGGCCAGCCGGCGCGACGGCTCGTCACGCACGGGCGGCGGCCCGCTGACCGCGTTCACCTTGGCGTTCTCGAGCTCGCCCCGAGTGGACTCGAGCTCGGCGTCGAGCTGCTCCACCTGCTGCCGCAGCTCGTTGTTGTCCTCGATCAACCGGGCAAGCTCGGTTTCCACCAGGTCGAGGAACGCGTCCACCTCGTCCTCGTTGTAGCCCCTCTTGCCGATGGGCGGCTTGCTGAACGCGACGTTATGCACGTCAGCGGGGGTCAACGACATCAGATCACCTCACGCACTCCATGGCCTGCAGGGTCACCCAAGTCTCCCCGACTACCTGGGATTCGCCAGTTGCATCGCGAAGAACACAACCAACAGCAGCACCATAATCGATAAGTCCAGCCCGACGCCGCCGATCCGCACCATCGGGATGATGCGGCGGAACAGGCGAACCGGCGGGTCGGTCACTGTGTAGATGGTCTCGAGCGTGACCGCAACCCCTCCGGCGGGACGCCACTCGCGCGCAAAGGTGCGCACGAGCTCGATCACGATACGCGCCGTCAGCAACAACCAGAACGCGAACAGCACGTACCACAGGACCAGCCACACAGCTTCCACGTTCACCACTGTAGCCGGGAGGGCCGACAGAACACGCAGCTAAGGGCGTCGACGCGGAGATGAGTCGACAAAATCACGTCTGCTTGCGCTCAGCGGTTCATCCGACTTCAGCCGCGCAGGAACAATCCGCCCTCGGCAATCCGCCGACGGTCTTCCGCGGTCACGTCGATGTCCGGCGGTGAGAGAAGGAACACCTTGTTGGTGACCTTGTCCATCGCGCCGCGCACCGCGAAGGCGAGCCCCGCCGCGAAGTCGACGATCCGCTTCGCGTCCGAGTTCTCCAGCTCGGTGAGATTGATGATGACCGGGTTGCCCTCACGGAAGTGCTCGCCGATCGTGCGGGCTTCGGTGTAGCTCGACGGGTGCACCGTGATGATGCGGCTGAGGGCGTCCCGGTAGGCGCTGCGGGCCTCCTGCACCGGCCGGAGCCGGGCGACCGGCTCCGGCTCGCGGTCGACGGCGAGCGCGCCGTGCACCTGCGGTTCGGACCGCTCCCGAGCCATTACGGAACGTGACCGAGCGGGTGCGACCGGCTCCTCGTACGGGTCCACCTCGTCGCGGTACCGTCCCCGGGACCGCGGCTGTTCGTACCCGTCGTAGTCCGCCGACCGGTCGTCGCGCCGGTAGTCCTCTTCGTAGTACTGGTCCTCTTCTGCGGGCACCATCCCGAAGTAGGCCTTCAGCTTCTGCAGCGCGCTCATGCCTCTCCCTAGCCCTAGCCGCTCCCGCACCGTGCGACCCCGCCCGGTGGACACTCACCGTGACCATCGGACGGGCTCCCTACGGCGAGGCTAAACCGCGCCCGCCGAGCAACGCGGTTCCGACACGCACACAGGTCGAGCCGTGCGCGATCGCCTGCTCGAGATCATGGCTCATTCCGGCGGAGACTTCTGCGGCATTCGGGTGATCTTCGCGAAGTCTCTCCCCCGCGCGGGCGAGCCGGGCGAAGGCCTCGGCCGGATCGGCACCGAGCGGCGCCACCGCCATCAGCCCGCGTAGCCGCAGGTCACCCACCCGCGCGAGATGGCCGGCCAGCCGATCGAGGCCGGCCAGCGGACAGCCGCCGCGCGCCGGATCGTCGTCGAGACTCACCTGGATCAGCACGTCGAGCGGGTGTTCCCGGTCACCGGTGTCCCTCGCCACGTGGACCGCCTTGGCGAGCGCGTCCACGAGCCGTTCGGAGTCGACCGACTGGACCTCGTCGGCCCAGCGCACGACCGAGCGGGCCTTGTTGCGCTGCAGCCTGCCGACCATGTGCCAGCGCAGCGCCGCTTCGGGTCGCAACTCGGCGACCTCGGCGCGCTTCGGCCCCGCGTCCTGGTCGCGGTTCTCCCCGACGTCGGTGACGCCAAGGTCGGCCAGCAGCGCGGCGTCCAGTGCGGGGAACGTCTTCGTGACCGCGATCAGGCGGACCTCGTCCCTGGTGCGCCCGGCGGCGGTGCAGGCGGCGTCGATCCGCTCTTCCAGCGCTGCCAAGGACTTCGCGAGTTCGGCCTTCCTCGCGTCGGAGTCGACGCTCATGCGATCGACTCGCTTCGCGAGACAGTGTTCGATTCCTTTTGGCGCATGATGTCCATGATTCGCTCGCAGGCGTCGCTCATGCCGGATCGACCCAGGTGATCCCGGCGATCCGGCCGGTGGTGCCGTCGCGGCGGAAGCTGAACAACGTCCTGTCCTCGGCGGTGCAGCGCGGGTCGAGGCCGATCCGGCCGACGCCGTGGTCGGCGAGCTGACGCCACAATCCCGCCCGCAGATCGAGGCCCGGCGTGCCCTTGCGGGTCTTGCAGGCGCTGCCGGGCACGTGCTTGTCGACGTCGGCGGCCATGTCGGCGGGGACCTCGTAGCAGTCGCCGCAGATCGCGGGGCCGAGCAGTGCTTCGATCCGGTGCGTCTCGGCGCCGAGCGCCCGCATCCGTTCGAGCGCGGCGGGCACGACACCGACGCGCGTGCCGACTCGCCCCGCGTGCACCGCGGCCACGACGCCGGCCTCGGCGTCGGCGAGCAGTACGGGAACGCAGTCCGCGACGAGCACCACGAGCGCCAGCCCCGCCTCGGCGGTCACGAGCGCGTCGGTGCCTTCGGCGGCCTTCGTCTCGGAGCCGTCGACGACCGTCACCGTCCGGCCGTGCACCTGTTCCATCCAGGCCAGGCGATCCTCGCCGAGCCCGAGTTCGGCGGCGAGCCGCTTGCGGTTGGCGAAGACGTTCCCGATGTCGTCGCCGACGTGGTCACCGAGGTTGAAGCTGTCGTAGGGCGGCGCGGAGGCTCCGCCCGCCCTGGTCGTGACCACCCGCCGGATCCGCAAGTCCGCTCCTCTTTTCCCCGGGAAAGTGTCCCGTCGCCAAGCCTAGTGCCGAGCGCGCGGCGCCCTTCAGCGGCTGGCCGGGTGCTGAAGGACGCTTTCAGTGCATCCAACGCAGTGAAGGACGCCTTCGGTGCGTCGAGCGCACCGAAGGCGTCCTTCAGCAGCTTCCGGAAGATCAGCGCCGCATGAACGGGGGCACATCGACCTCGTCGTCGGACGGGTCGTCGTGCACCGGGGCGGCCCGGTGCGGCAGGCTGCCCTGGCCCGAGCTCGAGCCCAGCGGCGAGTAGCCCCGCGAGCCGCCACCCGGCTGCGGAAGGCCACCGGGGGTCGAACCGTGCGTGGCGCCGTGGCCCGAGGAACCGTTGCCTGCGGGCGGGATCGGCGAGTGGGTGCGGGTCGAGGGCACCGGGTAGCCGCTCGACCCGTTGGACGAGGACGGGACCGGGGTCGCGCCCGAGGGCGACGGCGTGCCGCCGGGCGGGGTGGACCCGCCGCCGACCTGCCCGGCCGAGGCCGAGGCGGTCGAACCGCCCTGCCGCGAGCCGAACGTCGAGGGGTCGAGCTTCTTGTGCGTCGGCGCGCCCGCGTCGAACCCGGCGGCGATCACCGTGACGCGAACCTCGTCGCCGAGCGAGTCGTCGATGATCGTCCCGAAGATGATGTTCGCGTCCGGGTGCGCGGACTCCTGCACCAGCGACGCGGCCTCGTTGATCTCGAACAGCCCCAGGTCCGAGCCGCCCGCGATGGACAGCAGCGCGCCGTGGGCGCCGTCCATCGAGGCCTCCAGCAGCGGCGAGTTGATCGCCTTCTCCGCGGCCTGGATCGCCCGGCCCTCCCCGCGCGCGGAGCCGATGCCCATGAGCGCGGAGCCCGCGCCGGACATGACGCTCTTGACGTCGGCGAAGTCCAGGTTGATCAGGCCCGGCGTGGTGATCAGGTCGGTGATGCCCTGGACACCGGACAGCAGCACCTCGTCGGCCGAGCGGAACGCGTCCATCAGGGACACGCCGATGTCGCCGAGCTGCAGCAGCCGGTCGTTCGGGATGACGATCAGCGTGTCGCACTCGTTGCGCAGCGCCTGGATGCCCTCCTCGGCCTGCTTGCCGCGGCGCTTGCCCTCGAAGGTGAACGGCCGGGTCACGACGCCGATCGTCAGCGCGCCGAGCTTGCGCGCGATCTGCGCGACCACGGGCGCGCCACCGGTGCCGGTGCCGCCGCCCTCACCGGCGGTCACGAACACCATGTCGGCGCCCTTGATGACCTCTTCGATCTCTTCGCGGTGGTCCTCGGCGGCCTTCTGGCCGACCTCGGGGGCGGCGCCGGCGCCGAGGCCACGGGTGAGTTCACGGCCGATGTCCAGCTTGACGTCGGCGTCGGACATGAGCAGTGCCTGCGCGTCGGTGTTCACCGCGATGAACTCGACACCCTTGAGGCCGACCTCGATCATGCGGTTCACGGCGTTCACGCCGCCGCCGCCGATACCGACGACCTTGATCACCGCAAGGTAGTTGTGCGGGGGCGTCATCGGGTCCGCCTTCCTGATCGTTGTGCCCGTGCTGCCCGTCGGCCCGGCAAACCCTCAACCTCAACTCAAGAATGAGAGTTATGTCAACTGCCGACGTTGAGCAGGACGGTAGGCACCACGCAGGCCGGAATCCAGTAGCCACGCCGTGCGGAGCAAAGGTGTTTTCCCACAACGCGTTCCCCGGCGCAAGAGCAGGAGGCCCGCGGAAGGCACAAGATCACCCCGGCATGGGCATCACGAGCACGACGTCCGCCGACGGCGCGCCGGTCGTCGAACCGCCCGCGCGCTCGATGCTCAACGCGACTTTTTCGGCGCCACGCAGGCCGTTCGCCACGATCATCGATCCGGTCGGGCCGTCGTTGAGCAGCCCGGCCGGGCGCGGCGCGCCCGCGGACGGCATGAGCCAGGCCTGGTAGACGCGGCCCGGCGGCCGGGGCGGCAGCCCGGTGTCCATGAACACCAGCTGATCCATCGACCGCGACGCGACCACCGTCCCGCCGCCGCCGATCGACGCCGACCCGTGCCCGGTCTTCGCGTCCGGCGCGGCGAGGACTCGTGACACCGGCGCGTACGCGGCCTTGGTCCGGTCCAGTTCCTGACGCGCGGCGACGAGATCCTGGTTCTGCGTGTACGCCACCGCCCCGCCGACCCCGGCGAGCGCGAAGCCGATCACCGCCGCCGCGACACCCCAGCGGGACGCCTTGCCGGCGCGGCGCGGGGGCGGCTCGTCGGCGGGATCACGGCGTCCGGACGGCGACAGCTGGCGGGTGGCGTGCATCGTCGCCAGCACGCGGTGCTTGAGCGCGGGCGGCGGTGGCTCGGCCATCGCCATCCCCAGCCGCGCGGCGGTGGCCCGCAGTTCGCGGACCTCCAGCGCGCAGGATTCGCACTGTTCCAGATGCCGCCGGAACTCCGCACGCTCCACATCGGACACCGCGTCGAGCGCGAACGCGCCGGCGAGGGTGTGCATCTCGGGACTGGTCACGACCCCACCCCCAGGCAGTCGCGCAGCCGGATGAGCCCGTCGCGCAGCCGGGTCTTGATCGTGCCCTGCGGGGTGGCCAGCACCTCGGCGACCTCTCGATACGTGTAGCCCTGGTAGTACGCCAGCAGGACGGACTCCCGCTGCAGTTCGGTCAGGTGGTCAAGGCAGCGGCGGACCTGCGAGCGTTCCAGCCGCGCCGTCACCGATTCGGCGACTTCGTCGAACGGCCTGCCCCGCGCCGCTTCGAACGTCGCCTTCTGTTCCCGGTCGGTGCTCGCGCGCGCTGAGCGGACACGATCGACGGCACGGCGGTGCGCCAGTGTCATCGCCCAGTTCAGCGCGCTCCCCTTCGCCGGGGAGTACCGCGTCGCCGTGCGCCACAGCTCGACGAGCACCTCCTGCGCGACCTCCTCGGACTGCGTGACGTCGCGCACGATGCGCCGCACCAGCCCGAAAATCGGCCCGGCCAGGACGTCGTAGAGCTGCTCGAAGGCTCGCTCGTCCCCCTTCGCCACCCGCACCATGAGGTCCTCGGCCGTGAGCCCGGACGGGCCGACGGCCGACAACCGGCGGGGACGCGCGGTCTCATCCATCGAGCTGACCTCCGGCGTTCCGCGGGGTACCGGCCGTGATCCGCGCCCCGATGCCGTCGCCGCGGGCCGGCCGGTGTGGCAGCGAGGGCCGGGCCAGCACGGTGCGGACCAGCCACCACCGCGTCACGGGGCGGCGAACCCCTCGCAGCGTAGCGACAAACGGCGTCCGGTCCTCCTGCTCGGACGCGACGGTCACCGCGAGCAGGGATTCCGGGTTCGGCAGATGCATCCGGTATTCACCGTCCATTGCCGGGAACGGCGAGACGGCGAACCGCTCGCCCGCGCCGGGACGCAGCAGATAGGCGTGCCTGCCGCGGCGAGTGTCGTGCACCTCGGCGACGACACAGGCGAGCGCGCCGTCCGGGCCGTGACACCAGAAAACGGTGATGGGACTGAACGCGTGGCCGAGCGAGCGTGCCCCGGCGAGCATCAGCACCCGGCCGCCGCGCAGGTCGATCCCCCTGCCCGCGAGCCAGGCGTCCAGTTTCGCGCGGATGCTCGCCCTGCCGCCGGGCGCGAAGTGGTCCCGGCCGTCGAAGCGCGCGAAAGGCCGCAGCCACCAGGGCAGCCGGGGCGGGGCGTCGAGGTCGACGAGCCACAGGTAGCTCCGGTGGGCGGACGCGTGCGGCGGCCCGGCCCGCCGGACATACGCGACCGTGGCGTCGTACAGCGCGGTGATCGTGTGCACGCAAGGGCTTCGGGACTGGCGCGTGCCCGGATTGGCTCCGTCCCCGGCGGCTACTCGCCGGTGCTGCCGTCGATCAGTTCCCGCAGCAGGTCGAGGTGCCCGGCGTGCCTGCCGGTCTCCTCGATCATGTGCGCGACCACCCAGCGGACGGTGAGCCGCTTGCCGTCGCGGAACGGGAACTCGTCGGAGAAGCCGAGCCGGGCGACGACTTCGCGGCTGTTCCGGCATTCCGCTTCGTAGGCCGCGACGAGTTCGGTGAGCGGGACGTCCGGGTCGAGCCGGAAGTCGGCGTCGCGGTCTTCGGCGAGGATCGCCGCCCAGGTGTCCGGCTCGCCGCTGAGGATCACGCGGAACCAGTACTGCTCGACGTAGGCCAGATGCCGGACGAGCCCGGCGATCGTGGTCAGTTCGCTGGGCAGCAGCGAACGCCGGGCCTGCTCGTCGCTCAGTCCGGACGCCTTCAGCACCACCGTGGCGCGCAGGTAGTCGAGGAACCCGGTCAGCTGCGCGCGTTCGTCGCCCAGCAACGGTGGTTCCGGTCGTGCCTCGTTCTCGGTCACGGCCCCAGTCTTCCCGATCATCACCGGCATTAGGCGCGTGCGCCCGATCGCCGGTACCGCGACGTTGACACAGTGGCCTATACCTCGGATGTATGAAACGTTCCGCAGTAGCTCTGCTGACGTCCGGACTTCTCGTACTGTCCGCCGCCCCGGCCAGTGCCTCGGTGCTCTGGGACGGCGATGCGGCCAGGGGAACCGGCGTCTTCGGCAATATCAACGGGGAATGCGCCAGCCCGGGCAGCGTGTCGACGGTCAAGGACCCGGTGAAGGGGACGGTGTTCCGCTACGCGAAACCGAGTGGGAGCAACCGGTGCGAGAGCCGGGGAATCAAGGTCGACGGGAGCAAGTACACCTTCCGCAATGGTCAGACCTTTTACCTCGGCTGGTCCTTCAAACTCTCCAATACCGTGAACAACAACGCGGTGTTCCAGTGGAAGTCCTACGGCAACCACATCCAGAACTATCCCGTGGTGCTCAAGATGATCGACGGCAGGCTCTCGTTGCTGCAACGCCAGCCGGACGTCACCAGGGTCATCTGGGACACGCCGATCGCCGCGAACGAATGGCACAAGGTCGTGCTCGGCCTGCACCTGTCGGACCAAACCACCGGGGGCTGGGTCGAGCTGTACGTCGACGGCGCGCAACAGACCTTCACCGACGGCGGGAAACGCTGGGCGTGCCGCACGTTCGACAGCGTCAACGACCCGAAGTGGGGTGTCTACGGCGCGGCGGGCAGCACGGTCGAGAACTACGTCGGCGGCCTCAAGATCGGGACTGCCTACGCCGACGTCTCGGGCTGAGCAGCCACCATGGCGGGCACGGGAACGGCGGGCTTCCGCGCCCCGCCGTTCCCGCGCCGGCGGGTTACCGGAACGCGTCGGCGTTCTTGACCGCCCACTCCGCGTAGGTCATTCCGGGCCTGCCGGTGATCCGCTCCACCTCGCCGGTCGGGACCTGCGGATTCGCTGCCACCCGGCCGAAGCCCTCCACCAGCCAGTCGACGATCTCCTCGGGTATCCCCTGCGCCGCCCACTCCCGCCGATGCTCGTCCGGAGTCAGTTCCACGAACGCGATTTCCTTGCCCAGCGCGGCGCCGATGGCCTCGACCTGCTCACGCTGGCTCACCGCCGCGGGACCGCTCAGCTCGTACGTCTTGCCGACATGCCCGTCGGAGACCAGCGTCCGCGCGGCCACGGCGGCGATGTCCCCGAGGTCGATCGGCGTGATCCTGGCGTCGGCGTAGCTCGTCCGGATCTCTCCGTTCCGCACCATTCCGGCCCAGCCGAGGGTGTTCATCATGAACGCGCCGGGCCGCAGGAAGGTCCAGTCCAGTTCCGCCGCGCGCACCGCCTGCTCGACGGCCTCGAACTCGTGGCCGCTGGACATTTCGTGGCTCTCCCCGACGCTGCTCCCCGACAGCGCCACCACCCGGCGAACGCCTTCCTCGCGCGCCAGCCGGGTGAACTTCTCCACGGTGCGCGCCATCGGCGCGAGATAGACCGCGTCGACTCCCTTCAATGCCAGCGGCAGCGTCGAGGGCTTCGCCAGTGAACCGACGACCACCTCGGCCTCCGGCGGCAACGCCGCCCGCACCGGATCCACCGTGAGCGCCCGGACCCGCTCGCCGGCCGCCACCAGTTCGTCGACCACCAGCCTGCCGACGTTTCCTGTCGCGCCCGTCACCAGGATCGTCACGTGTTCCCCTTATGTCGTATGCCGTACGAAATCGGAGCCGATAGTACGGCATACGGGAACCGCCAAGCCAGTGAAATCGGGGGGATGCTGAAGGACGCCTTCGGTGCGCTGAACGCGCTGAAGGACGCTTTCAGTGCACTGGATGCACTGAAAGCGTCCTTCAGCACTCGCTCGCTACGAGATGGTGGGGAGTTCCGGCGCCGAGACGTCGTAGACCTTGCCCGGCTGGGTCAGCAGCGCCGCGAGCACCTTCGCCTTGCGGTCGGCCTGCTCGGCACTGCCCCAGCGCACGGTCTTCCCGTCGGCCAGCGTGAACTCGACGCTGCCCGGGGTCTTCGCCGACGCACTGGTGACCTGCTTCTGCAGCGGCTGCGGGATCATCCCGAGCACCGCGGTCACCGCGCGGGTCACCGGATCGTCGACGGACACCTTGGGCAGCTTCAGCTGCGGGATCCCGGCAGGGCGGATCTTCACCGTCTTGAACACGACCCCGCCGCCGTCGACGAGGTGGAACCCGTCGCCGCCGGGACCGCTGTCGAAGAAGGCGATCGCGGTCCGCTCGGTGACCGCGATCTCGACGGTGTTCGGCCACGAACGGGAGACCTCGACGGTGGCGATCCCGGACAGCTCGGCGATGCTGTCGCGAATACCGTCGACGTCGACCCGCAGCATCGGCTTGCCGTCCGGGACGCCCGCGGCCGCGCGGATCTGGTCCGCGGAAACGCTCTTCGCGCCCACCACCTCGACGTTCTTGACGCCGAGCAGCGAGCTGAAGAACAGCAGGTACACCCCGCCGATGACGGTGAGCACTATCAGCAGCGCGACCCACCGGCGCCGGATCTCCTTGCGCCGGTTCGGCCGCGGCCGGGTGCGCTGCCGCTCGGCCTCCGTGCGCCGCCCGCGCCTGCTGCGGTCCGGGGGCGCGCCCGTGCGCCCGGCCTCCCTGGCCGGGCCACGGCGCTCCCGCGTCGAGGTCACCCCTGACCGCCCCGCCGATCCAGTTCGGCCAGGATCTCCGGGCCGAGCTGCGTGACGTCCCCGGCGCCCATGGTGACCACCAGGTCGCCCGGCCGCGCCAGATCGGCGACGAGCTTCGCCGCGACGTCGAAGGCGGGCTGGTAGTGCACCGGCACGCTCACCTGGTCGGCGATCAGCGCGCCGGTCACCCCGGGCTCCGGTTCCTCGCGGGCGCCGTAGACGTCCAGCACGACGACCTCGTCGGCCAGCGACAGCGCCGCGGCGAACTCCTTCGAGAACGTCTTCGTCCGCGAGTACAGATGCGGCTGGAACACCACGACGACCCGGCCCGACCCGGCCGCGTGCCGCACGGCGCGCAGCTGGGCGTCGACCTCGGTGGGGTGATGGGCGTAGTCGTCGTAGACCCGGACGTCGCCGGAGCGGCCCTTGAACTCGAACCGGCGCCGGACCCCGCCGAACACCGCGAGGCCCGCGACGAGGCCGTCGAGCGGGGCACCCAGTTCGAGCCCGGCGAGCAGCGCGGCGATCGTGTTGAGCGCCATGTGCTCGCCCGGCACCGCGACCCGGACATCGATCTCCTTGCCCCGCAAGGAGATCCGCACGACACTGCCGTCCGCGGCCGGGGTGTGGGACAGCACCTTCGCGTCATCGTCCCCGGTCACCGAGCGCCCGTACCGGAGCACTCGGACGCCCGCGGCCTCCGCGTCCCCGCCGAGCGCCGCCGCGCCGGGGTCGTCCTCGCACACGATGAGCACGCCGCCGGGCTCGATGCGCCGCACGAACTCGGCGAACACCGCGACGTATGCCTCGGCGGTGCCGTGGTGGTCGAGATGGTCCGGCTCGACGTTGGTCACCACCGCGACCGACGGGGTGTAGGTCAGGAACGAGCCGTCGCTCTCGTCGGCCTCCGCGACGAAAACGCCGCCGGAGCCGTGGTGCGCGTTCGCCCCGGACTCGTTGAGGTCACCGCCGATGGCGAAGGACGGGTCGAGGCGGCAGTTCTGGAGCGCGACGGTCAGCATCGACGTCGTCGACGTCTTCCCGTGCGTCCCGGCGATGCACGCGACCCGGTGCCCCGCCATCAGCCCGGCCAGCGCCTGCGCGCGGTGCAGCACGGGGATCCCGCGCTCCCTGGCGGCGGCGAACTCCGGGTTGCTCTCCTTGATCGCCGTCGACACGACGACCGCGGAGGGCCCCTCCGGGAAGGCGTCGAGGTTCTCGGCTCGCTGGCCGACGAACAGCTCGGCACCCTGGGTGCGCAGCGAGAGCAGCGCGCGGGACTCCTTGGCGTCCGAACCGGACACCCGCGCGCCGCGGGCGAGCAGGATCCGCGCGATCCCGGACATCCCGGCGCCGCCGATCCCGATCAGGTGCGCCCGGCGCAGTTCCTGGGGCAAGGTCTCGTCAAGCACCGGCGGCCTCCAGCACGATCCTGGCGAGCGTCTCGTCGGCCACGCGGTGTCCCATCCCCTCGGCGGCTGCGCTCATCTTCGCGACGCGGTCTGCGTCGGTCACCAGCGGGATCACCAGCTCGGCGATCTTCGCGGCGCTCAGCTCGCCGTCGGCGACCATCAGCGCCGCCCCGGCGTCGACCGCGGGCTGGGCGTTGACCGCCTGTTCCCCGTTGCCGTGCGGCAAGGGCACGAACACCGCGGGCAGCCCGACGGCGGAGACCTCGGCGGCGGTCATCGCCCCGGACCGGCAGACGACGGCGTCGGCCGCGGCGTAGGCGAGGTCCATCCGCTCCAGGTACGGCACCGGCACGTACGCCGGTTTGCCGGGGAACTCCTGGACCACCAGCGTGTTCTTCGGACCGTGCGCGTGCAGCACGCCGACGCCCGCGTCGGCCAGTTCCTTCGCCGCGCCGGACACCGCCGCGTTGATCGACTGCGCGCCCTGCGAACCGCCGAACACCAGCAGCGTCGGGGCGTCCGGGTCGAGCTCGAAGTGCGCGCGGGCCTCGGCCCGCAGCGCGGCGCGGTCCAGCGAGGTGATCGACTGCCGCAACGGGATGCCGACGACCTCGGCCTTCGGCAGCGGCGTGCCGGGGACGGCGACCGCGACCCGCGAAGCGAACCGCGCGCCCACCTTGTTCGCCAGGCCCGGCGACTTGTTGGCCTCGTGCACCACGATCGGTGTCCGGCCGCGCGCGGCCAGGTAGGCCGGGAGCGCGACGTACCCGCCGAACCCGACCACGACGTCCGCGCCGACCCGCTCCAGCACCGCGCGGGTCCGCTTGACCGAGTCACGCACCTTCAGCGGCAGCCGCAGCAGCTCCGGCGTCGGCTTGCGCGGCAGCGGGACGGGCGGGATCAGCTCCAGCGGGTAGCCGCGCGCGGGTACGAGCTTGTTCTCCAGCCCGCGTTCGGTGCCCAGCGCGACGACCTTCGCGTCCGGGCGCAACCGCCTGACCGCGTCGGCGAGCGCGAGCGCGGGTTCGATGTGTCCTGCGGTGCCACCGCCGGCGACCACCACCGTCGGCACCTTGCCCGCGACGGAACGTTCGCCGGGTTTGACGGGCTTACTCACCAATGACCTCTCCGGTTCACGGCACCCCGGGTGCCGCGGTTCGCTGTTGTCCGGGCCGTTTTCCGTGTCACTGCGCGCCTGCCCGGGTCCCGGACCGAGGTGCGGCGCCGTTCCTGCGCCGGCGCCGGACGGGCCGTGCGGGGCGCGGGCCGGGCGGCCTTCGTCCCGCCGCGCACCGCGCCCGCCTTGCGTGCGGCGGGCGGGCGGTACGGGTCGGGTGCTGGCAGCCGCAGCAGGCGTCCGAATTTACCCGGGCCCTGGGACCGCAGCGCGGCCACCGCCTCGGGTTCGTGCCGGGCGGCGTTCGCGAGCACGCCCATCATCAGCATGGTGATCACCAGCGAGGTGCCGCCGTACGAGATCAGCGGCAGGGTGACCCCGGTGACCGGGAGCAGGCCGACGACGTACCCGATGTTGATCCCCGCCTGCGCGACGATGGACACCGTCAGCGTGCCGGCGACGATCCGGATCCACGGGTCGATGTTGCGGGTCGCGATGCGCAGGCCGACGACGGCGACACCGGCGAACAGCGCCAGCACCACCGCGCAGCCGACGAAGCCCAGCTCCTCCCCGATCAGCGCGAAGATGAAGTCGTTCTGCACTTCCGGCAGGTAGCCCCAGTTGGACGCGCCCTGGCCGAGCCCCTTGCCGAACAGCCCGCCGTCGGCGAGCGCGAGCTTGGCCTGGTTGGCCTGGAACCCTTCGCCGCTGGTGTCCGCGTTGGGCGAGAGGAACGACATCACCCTGGCCAGCCGGTACGGCGCGATGATCGCCAGCACCAGCACCCCGGCGAGACCGCCCGCGACGATGACCCCGACGAGCCGTTTCGGCGCGCCCGCGAACCACAGCAGCGAGAGCAGCACGACCGCCAGCGTCACCGTGCCGCCGAGGTCGGGCTGCAGCATGACCAGTGCGAACATCAGCAGCGCGATCGGCACCACCGGGACCAGCAGATGCCGCCACTGGTGCAGCACGTTGTACTTGATCACCAGGATGTGCGCGCCCCAGAAGGCCAGCGCGACCTTGGCGACCTCGACCGGCTGGAAGGAGAACCCGCCGAGCTGGAACCAGCCGCTCGAGCCGTTGACCTCGGCGCCGATGCCGGGCACCAGCACGAGCACGAGCATGCCGAGGCAGAGCACCACCGCGGTGGCCGACATCCGGCGGACGCGTTCGAGCCGGATCCGCAGGCCGATCCAGAACACCACCGCGCCGATCGCGACGAACACCAGGTGCTTGACGAACAGCGAGTACACCCCGCTGCCGGTCTTCGGGTCGTAGGAGGCCACCGAGGACGCCGAGAGGACCATGACGATCCCGATCACGGTCAGCAGCCCGGTCAGCGCGAGCACCAGGTGGAACGAGGCCAGCGGGCGCGAGAGCCAGGCGGTCAGCGCGGAGTTGAACGCGGCGGGCTTCCGCTCGCGGCGCGGCCCGCCCGCGGGCTTGGCCTTCGGACGGCCCCTGGCGGGCCCGTCGGATCCGGTGCGCTGCCCGGCGTCAACCACCGCCATGGGACGACTCCCCCGCACCGTCACGCAGGACACGGACCGCGGCGGCGAACGCGTCGCCGCGCTCGCCGTAGTCGCGGAACATGTCGAGCGAGGCGGCGGCGGGAGCGAGCAGCACGACATCGCCAGGACGCGCCATGGCTCTGGCCGCACTCACCGCCGCAGTCATGGGCTCATCGTCACCCGGAACGAGGCTGTTCACCGGGACATCCGGGGCGTGTCGCGCAAGAGCGGCCGCGATCACCGGCGAATCGACGCCGAGGAGCACGACTCCGCGGAGCCTGCCGGCGACCGAGGCGACGAGTTCGTCGACCGACGCGCCCTTGAGCTGGCCCCCGGCGATCCACACGACGCTGGGGTGCGCCCGCAGCGAGCCGGACGCCGCGTGCGGGTTGGTGGCCTTGGAGTCGTTGACGTAGCGGACGCCGCCGACCTCGGCGACCTCGACCGCGCGGTGTGGCGCGGGCTGGTAGTCCCGCAGGCCTTTCGCGATCACCTCGGCGCCGACGCCGTGCGCGCGGGCCAGCGCGGCGGCGGCGAGCGCGTTCGCGACGTTGTGCGGTCCGGACGGGCGGACGTCGGCCAGCGTCGCCAGCTCCTCGGCGCTGGTCGCCGGATCGGCCACGAAGGCCCGGTCGACCAGCAGCTCCTCGACCACGCCGAGTTCCCCCGCGCGGGGGGTGTCGAGCTGGAAACCGACGCGGCGTGCGTCGGCAGGGGCGTGTTCGTCTGCGATCCGGGCGGACCATTCGTCGTCGGCGTTGTGCACGACGACGGCGGAGCGGTGGTGCGCGCGGCCCTTGGCGGCGGCGTACTCCGCCATCGAGCCGTGCCAGTCGATGTGATCCTCGGCGAGGTTCAGCACCACCGAGGCGGCGGGTGCCAGCGTCGAGGACCAGTGCAGCTGGAAGCTGGACAGTTCCACGGCCAGCACCTCATGCCCGGCCTGGACCGCGTCCAGCACCGCGTAGCCGACGTTCCCGCAGGCCACGGCGTCGAGCCCGGCGGCACGCAGGATCGATTCCAGCATTCCGACGGTCGTCGTCTTGCCGTTGGTGCCGGTCACCACCAGCCACGCCGGTGGCCGCTCGCGCAGCAACCCGACCCGCCAGGCCAGCTCGACGTCGCCGATCACCTCGATCCCCGCCGCGGCCGCGGCGGCCAGCAGCGGGGCCGTCGGGCGCCAGCCGGGGCTGGTCACGACGAGGTCGGTGCCCGCGGGCGGCTCCGTCAGTCCCGGCACCAGCTCGGCGCCGAGGCCGTCCAGTTCGGCCAGCCGCCCGGCGTTGCCGTCGGTGACCGTGACCAGCGCGCCCAGCTCACGCAGCACCGGGACGACCGACTTGCCGGTGACCCCGGCCCCCGCGACCAGGACCTGACGACCCGCGAGGTCGCCCCGGCCTGCGTCCCCGCCGCCCTCAACGGAGGCTGTCACGTGCTATCCCCCGAAGCCCAGCTGCTCGCTGTAGAACAGGCCCAGCCCGAACATGCAGCAGATCGCAGAGAGCAGCCAGAACCGGATGATCACCGTGGTTTCCGCCCACCCGGCGAGTTCGAAGTGGTGATGGAACGGCGCCATCCGGAACAGCCTTCGCCGCGTCGTGCGGAACACCGCGATCTGCGCGACCACCGAGATCATCTCGACCATGAACAGCCCGCCGATGACGATGGCGAGCAGCTCGGTGCGGGTCGTCATGGACAGCCCGGCGACGAGACCACCGAGGGCCAGCGATCCGGTGTCCCCCATGAAGATCTTCGCCGGGGCGGCGTTCCACCACAGGAACCCGACACACGCGCCGGTGGCCGCGGCGGCGACCACCGCGAGGTCCAGCGGATCGCGGACGTCGTAGCAGGCGGCCTGCGGCGGGTAGTTGGCGCAGGACAGCCGCTCCTGCCAGAACGAGATCACCACGTACGTCGCGAGCACCATCGCCGCGGCGCCCCCGGCGAGACCGTCGAGGCCGTCGGTGAAGTTGACCGCGTTCGACCAGCCCGAGATCACGATGTAGCAGAAGATCACGAAGATGATCGACGGGAACGTGATCAGCGCGAGGTCGCGGACGTAGGACAGGTTCTGCGACGCCGGGGTCAGCCCCCGCGCGTCGGCGAACTGCAGCGACAGCACCGCGAACAGCACGGTCACCACGAGCTGGCCGACCAGCTTCGCCGTCTTGTTCAGCCCGAGGTTGCGCTGCTTGCGGATCTTGATGAAGTCGTCGAGGAACCCGACGACGCCGAGTCCCACCGCGAGCATGAGGACCAGCAGCCCGGACGCCGAGGGCATCGCGCCCTTGGAGCTGAGCATCCAGCTGATCAGATGCGCGACGAAGTACCCGACGACCATCGCGATGATGATCGCGACGCCACCCATCGTCGGGGTACCGCGCTTGGATTTGTGTCCCTGCGGGCCTTCCTCGCGGATCTCCTGTCCGAAACCCTGCCGGGAGAAGACCCGGATGAGATAGGGCGTCAGCAGAATGGAGACCAGCAGGCCCGCCGCGGCCGCGATCAGGATGCTGATCACGCGTCACCACCGTTCGAGCGTTCTTGGGCAGGGGCTTGGACTTCTTCGGCTAGGAGAGCGTCGGCCACCCGCCACAGAGCTTCGGACTTGGAGGCCTTCACGAGCACGAGGTCGCCGGCGCGGAGCTGATCATGCAGCAACGCCGTCGCGGCCCCGACATCGGGTACCAGCACCGACTCCTCGCCCCAGGACCCTTCGTGCTGCGCGCCGTGATGCATCGCCGCGGCGCGCTCGCCGATGACGACGAGCCGGGAGATGTTGAGCCGGACCGCGAGCCTGCCAATCTCGTCGTGCGCGTGGACGCGCTCTTCGCCGAGTTCGCCCATCTCGCCGAGCACGGCCCAGGTCCGGCGTTCCCTGCCCATCGACGCCAGCGTCTTGAGCGCGGCGCGGACGGACTCGGGATTCGCGTTGTACGAGTCGTTGAGCACGGTCACGCCGTCGGCGCGGGTGGTGACCTCCATGCGGCGATCCGAGCGCCGCCGGACCGCCGACAGCCGCGCGGCGACGTCCTCGACGGACGTGCCCAGCTCCAGCGCCACGGCCGCCGCGGCGAGCGCGTTGCCCACGTGGTGCTCGCCGAACAGCGGGAGCCGGACCTCGGCCTCGCCCTCGGGCGTGACCAGCTTGAACGACGCCCTCGCCTGCTCGTCCAGCCGCACGTCCACCGCGCGCACCTGGGCGCCCGGGCTCTCGCCGACGCCGACGACCCTGGCCTTCGTCCGGCTCGCCATGGCCGCGACCAGCGGATCGTCGAAGTTCAGGATCGCGACGCCGTCTTCCGGCAGCGCCTCGACCAGCTCGCCCTTGGCCTTCGCGATGCCCTCCCGCGAGCCGAACTCGCCGACGTGCGCACTGCCCACGTTGATCACGACGCCGATCCTCGGCGGGGTGATCGAGGCGGCCTCGGCGATGTGGCCGATCCCGCGCGCGGACATCTCCAGCACCAGGTGCCGGGTCGCGGTGTCCGCGCGCAACGCCGTCCATGGGTGGCCCAGCTCGCTGTTGAACGAGCCGGGCGGCGCGACCGTGGGACCCAGCGGTTCGAGCAGCTGGGCGATGAGGTCCTTGGTCGAGGTCTTGCCCGAGGACCCGGTGACGCCGACGACGGTGAGGCCGTCCGCGGCGAGCCGCTGGACGACGAACCGGGCGAGCTTGCCCAGCGCGGCCAGCACGGCGGCGCCCGAACCGTCCTTGTCCCCGGTCAGCGCGACGGACCGTTCGTTGGCTTGGCCCTCGGCCAGCGGCGGCACGACGATCGCCGGAGCGTCGACCTCGCGGGCGGCCAGCACGGCGACGGCACCGGCCTCGGCCGCCTTGGCGGCGAAGTCGTGCCCGTCGACACGCTCCCCCGGCAGGGCGACGAACAGCCCGCCGGGCGTGACCTTCCTGGTGTCGAATTCGACGCTGCCGGTCACCGTGGCGCTGCCCTCGGCCCGGTGCAGCCTGCCGCCGACGACGCCGGCGATCTCGGCGAGGCTGAGCACGATCACGAAGTCACCTCGAGTTGCTTTCTGATGGCCGCTTCGAGCTCGTCGCGGTCGGAGAACGGATGGACGACGCCCTGGGCCTCCTGGCCGGTCTCGTGCCCCTTACCCGCCACGAACACGATGTCGCCGGGACGCGCGAGGGAGACGGCCTCGGTGATGGCCTCGCGGCGGTCGCCGATCTCCAGCACCTCACCGCCCTGCGCGGGGCCGACGCCCCTGGCACCGGCGAGCATCGCGGCGCGGATCGCGGCGGGATCCTCCGAGCGCGGGTTGTCGTCGGTCACTATGAGCACGTCACTGCGCCGGACCGCGGCCTCGCCCATCATCGGGCGCTTGGCGGTGTCCCGGTCGCCACCGCAGCCGAGCACGGTGATGATCCGGCCCTCGGTCCGCGCCCGCAGCGCGTCGAGCCCCTGCGCGACCGCGGCGGGCTTGTGCGCGTAGTCGACGACCGCGGTGAACGGCTGGCCGAGGTAGACCCGCTCCATCCGGCCCGGCACCTCGACCGCGGCGAGCCCTGCCACGATGTCGTCGAGCCCGACCCCGGCGTTGGCCAGTATCGCGGCCGCGAGGACCGCGTTGGCGACGTTGAACTCGCCCGGCAGGGGGATCCGCGCCCGCGCGCTGAGCCCGTCCGGGCCGTGCAGGGTGAACGACTGCTCCCCGGCCGAGGTCGCGGCCAGGTCGGTGGCCCGCCAGGCGGCGTCCGTACCCGGCTCGGTGGACACCGTCACTGTCTGCGGGGTCAGCAGCGCCTGGCCCCACGCGCTGTCCACGACGACGATCTCGGTGGTCGAGCGCCCGTCGAACAGCAGCGACTTGGCGGCGAAGTACTCCTCCATGTCGCGGTGGAAGTCCAGGTGGTCCTGGGAGAGGTTGGTGAACGCGCCGATCGAGAACCGGGTCCCGTTGACCCGGCCCAGCGCGAGCGCGTGGCTGGAGACCTCCATCGGCACGTGCGTGACGCCGCTTTCGAGCATCACCGCGAGCAGCGCCTGCAGATCGGGGGCCTCCGGCGTGGTGAAGCCGCTGACCAGCCGCTCCCCCGCTATCCGGGTCTCCACGGTGCCGATCAGCCCGGTGGTGATCCCGGCGGCCTTGAGCCCCGCGTCGACCAGGTAGGACGTCGTCGTCTTGCCGGAGGTCCCGGTGACCCCGAGGACCGACAGCTGCAGCGACGGCTCGCCGTAGATCCACGCGGCGATCGAGCCGAGCACGGCTCGCGGGTCGGGGTGCACCAGCACCGGGACGCCCGCGTCGCGCAGGGCGGGCCGGGCCGCGCCCTGTTCGTCGGTCAGGACCGCGGCGGCGCCGCCCGCGACCGCCTGGTCGCTGAAGTCCGCGCCGTGGGCGCGGGCACCGGGCAGCGCGGCGAAGAGGTCGCCGGGCAGGACGTGCTGGGCGCGCAGGGTGGTCCCGGTGACGGTCAGCTCCGCCGCTTCGGGACCGTCGGCGATCAGCCGCGCGTCCGCGCGGGCGAGCAGCGTGGCGAGCGGGACCGGTTCGATACGCGCGGGCCGTGGGGGCGCGGCGACCGCCTTGACCGGGCTGTCCGGCAAAGACACCGCGGCCCCTGGCGAGGCACTGTGAGGACTGGACGAGGACACCGACACGGCAGGAAGGCTACTGGTGCGCGGTTCCGGTTCGTTCAGGCGGTACGCCATTTCCCGCTTCCCGGCTCCGGCATGCTATGAGGCTTGCCCGCAAAGCCTTGTCCCGCAAGGTTTTCCCAGCTGGAGCACTGATTCATGTGGACACACGCCGCTATTGATCATGCCGGGGACGGAACGTTTTCCGGCCTGCACGTGCACAAGCCACGAATAGGTTGCTTTTCTGTGCGAATTCCCGCCCGCGGTCCCGATGCTCACATGCCGTTAAGGCCACCTTACGGGCGTCGGACGCCCGTAAGGTGGCCTTAACGGCA